>JBEANW010000348.1:0-3891 GCA_041165225.1 Cyanobacteriota bacterium
CAAGATATCCCGTAACGGTAATGCGATCGCACTCTAAAGCTAAAACCTCCGCCGTCGGCTTATTTCCCAGCAAGGTTACCTTAATCTCAGGATTGACTTGCCACACCAAAGGCATGATTTCTTGGCAGAGCCATAACACCGCGTCGATATTGGGCAAATGGTTGTAACTACCAATAAATAAAATTCCCTCACGGCTAGCAAAATCGGGAACAGCAACAGGATGAGCCTGATGAATATTGGGGATCACCGCTACTGTGGCTACCCCTTGGGCTTGGAGAATCTCTTGTTCCGTTGTCGTCACGGTGATGGTGAGATCTGCCGCCTGAGCCATCGTTAATTCTTGGGTTTGCATCTCAACCCACTGTTCCTTGGGACTGTGATCAGGATCAAGCCCCCAAGCTCGTTTGAGTCTTAAGTAATGCAGATCCACAGTATCGTAAATTAGCTTAATGGCTGGCTGTTGTCGCAGAATCGAGGCATATTTTTGATTTAACTCAGGACGACAAATCCAGGCAAGGTCAATTAAACTCAGGCGGGACTCAATTTGTTCCTGGATCGTCTCACCATAACCAGACTGAGTATATAAAACTTCAATCTGCAAATTTTGCAACACAGAAACATAAGGTTCTTCTCTGATCCCATTATCCGCGACAAAAATTACGTGATAGTTTAAAGCCTTAAAGATTTTTAAAAGTTCAAACAACCTCCGCGAACCAGATTCGCGATCGTAGCTAGGCATATAGCTATCAATCACTACTATAGTTTGGTTGCCAAAATGCTTTCTCGCCGCCGCAGGAACATGCTCAATCCCCCCATTGGGCAGATAATCTGCTTGGTTTAACTGAGCTTGCCACTTCTGCTTAAACTTGATGGCATTAACCCCTTGATATTGTTTAGTTCCACTGAAGAGGGATGTTCCCGAACTAATCCCCTCATAGTGAATGACCTCAGACTTTGGTTGATACATAACCTTCATCCCTAGCTGGTGGCGAATGGCAAAACAAAGGTCAGTATCTTCATAGTAAGCAGGGGCAAAATCCCTAGTAAAGCCCTCTAAGCGCTCAAAGACCTCTTTTCTCACCATTAAACTGGCTCCCGAACAATAGTCTACAGGACGGAGATAGTTATATTCAGGGGCATGAGAATTTTCCTGTCTGCCGTAGTTCCAGCCTGAAGCATCTTGCCAAATAATTCCCCCAGCTTCCTGAAGCATTCCTTGGGGATAGATTAATTTTGAGCCTACCGCCCCGACAGATTCGTCTTCCGCCAAAACTTTTACCAGACTGGCAATACAGTTGGGTTGAATTTCCGTATCATTGTTGAGAAAATAGAGATATTGACCCTGAGCGATCGCTGCTCCCTGGTTACAAGCGTCAATAAAACCTCGATTTGTTGCTTGATTAATTAACTTAACTGCCGTCAGGCGGGATAGAACTTCCGCAGTTTGATCCGTGGAACAATCGTTGACCAGAATAATTTCGACCGCAATCCCAGGATCGAGGTTAACAGCGATCGCCTTAAGACATTGGAGGGTGTAATTTAATTGGTTATAAACAGGAATAATGATCGAAACTTCAGGGAAATCACGATGGGATAGCATACCCTGTAATTTAGCTTGTAATTCCCGCTGCAATTGGGCCGTAAAAGCAGCATCATCGACTTGAGCCAGGAGATTGAGACTTTTATACTTTCCCAGATTTTGCTGAATTTTGCCCAGAGCTTCCAGAACTTGGAGATTTTTCGGCTGTACCTGAAGCGCCATTTGATAGGTAACCAGAGCTTGATCAGCTTTACCCGAATTCACCAGCAGCTCCCCTAACTTCAGATAGAGGTCAAGATTGCGCTGATCGATCGCCAAAGCCTGATGATAGATTTCAGGATTATCAGGTTCTTGGGTAATAGCTAGCTTGAAATGCTCCAGGGCTGCGGCGCGATCTTGCTGACTGCGACGATATAAAGCATCCCCTAGCTTCTGCTGTACCTGGGGGAGATCGACTTGCAGTTTAATTGCCTGGTGATAAACTGCGATCGCTTCTGTCCAATGCCCTAGCTTGCCATAGGCTTCGGCGAGATTATAATATGACCAGGAAAAATCAGGCTTGAGTTTAATTGCTTGACGATATACAGAGATTGCCTCAGACCATCTCTGTAACTGAATGAGAGCATAACCCAGGTTGTTGTAAGACCAGGAAAAATCCGTCTGAAGAGCGATCGCCCGTCGATAAGCAGTAACCGCCTCTGACCATTGTTGTTGCTGGCTTAATACCTCTCCTAGTTCATGACAGGCTTGACCGTGGCTGGGGTCAGCTTGCACTGTTTTTTGATAGCAGAGAGCCGCTCGTGACCACTGTTTTGCTCCGTGATAAACATTCCCCAGGGCAAAATATAGTTCGGGATGTTGCTGCTGTTTTAAACCAGCTAAATAGCAATTAATTGACTGTTTTGCTTGACCGAATTTACCTAATAATTGACCCAACGCCAGATAAGCTTCCATGAATTCAGGCTGTTGCTTAATTGCCTGACGATAGGAGGCAATAGCAGACTCATAATTACCTTGACCAACAAAATTTTTGCCCTGGGCTAAGTATTGTGGTGCATTGTGGGGAACTTCCTTAAGGGCGATCTTTTGGGAGGAATTTGACCACTGGATAAAGGAAGGAACAATGTTGTGATGAATGTTCTGACCTTGATGATCACCTAAGTCTAAAGCGTGAGAGGTTAGTTGAGGTGAAGATCCTGCCCCCACCTCTCTAGTACTATTACCATTGGTCAATTTTAAAATTAGCCGACAGTATTTAGCTGCCTCCGACCATAATTCCAAGCTTTCACAGAGCTTAATAATTTCTCTGTAGGTTTCAATTCGCTGGGGTTTGAGCTTCGCTGCTGCTAAATATTTTGCTAGGGCAGCTTTTAATTCTCCCTGATGCTGGAGATTATCGCCCTGTTCAAGATAGTGATCTAGAGTTGCCTCAGATTGAGAAGAAGTCTGCTTCGCTAAAGGACGATGTTGCTGTAATTGCTGCTGTAATAATTTATTGGCTCTTGCTAAGTGTTTCTGGACTCCAGTAAAGTTGGGGTCTAGTTTAAGAGCCTGTTGATAATAGTTAATCCCTAGCTGATACTGCTGCTGCTGAAGATAGAGAGTTCCTAAGTTAGCATAGACCTCAACAAAATTAGGCTGGAGTTTAATGGCTTCTCGATAATAGCCGATCGCTTCTTTTGCTTTGTCAGTTCTTTGTAGAGCATCCCCCATCAGCTTATGAGCCTGGGGTAACCGTTGATTTAAAGCCAGAGCTTGAGCGCAGGCTTGGATCGTTTCCTGCCATTGCTGAGATTGCCAGGATTTTTGTGCTTGTGCCAAACAAGCTTGAGCCTCATCTACTTGGAGCATTTTAAAATCTGCTAAGAAAAAAATTAGTTTATCGGTGCAACTAACCGCAGAACTTAACATCCAATTGGATTATTGCCCACTTTTTGTTGGGAGTTGGGAATTCGGAATTCGGTGGTAGGAAAGGTTGCAAGTCAAATGTTGAGTCTGGGTACGGCAGCGAGTAGTTCAGAGCATCGGTTTATCTATGATGCTGATAATAGACTTAGTAGGTTGGGTAGAACGATAGTGAAACCAAATTTAATCGTTGGGTTGAGTCACGAAACCCAACCCACCACTTTTTGGCTAATAGTCAATAAAATATTTTAAGTTGAAATGCTTAAACATTTTCATGTCTTAATTCAGCAACGCCCGAATCTTTTCAGGAGGTACATAACATCCAACTTGTACTTGATTATCAAATTCACAATTGTTTACAAGATAAGAGATAGATCTAAGTTTTAAAAAACCAGAAGAGAACGAAGCTATTTCTATAGTTGAAGCAAACAGCAATAATATTAAAA
>JBEANW010000349.1:0-2970 GCA_041165225.1 Cyanobacteriota bacterium
AGGGGCAGTAATGGTTTTGGTTCTACTTACAAAAGTACTGGAGAAGGTGGTAAATAATGCAGGGGATTAAAATAGTTCGTCGTCCCAACTGGCAGCGTCATATTCAGGAACATGCTTATCAAGCGGATGTTTTGAGCGATCGCCATCAAGAATATTGGGTGGAAGCCTTGCCCCAACCCTTTGCCATTCAATTTACCAAAGCCGAAGAATCGGCGATCGCCACTGCTACAGAAGCATTAGCCTCAATGTGTATTGAGTTTCTCGATTGGTTTTTTACGGATCAAGAGTTAGGAGAAGTCGATCGCCGTTTGGCTAGGCTGAAAATTCCCCAGGCATATTGGCAAGCTCTAAAATATAGCTGGGAGCGAACAGAACCCACAGAAGATTTATCTCTGTGTAATCGGTTTGATTTGGCGCTAACGGATACTGGTGAGGTTAAGCTACTCGAAATAAATGCTGAGACTCCCCTCTTAGGGGCAGAAACTGTCTATCAGTGGAATTGGTATGTAGACTATCGGCAAAATCATCAGCAGAGTAAATATCCTCTCCCTAGTGATGCCGAACAGTTTAATGAATATTGGGAGATGGTGGCGGGGCAATGGCGACGCATCGCTAAAGACTACGAGCTTCTCAAGACGGGGATTTCTTTTCTGGTGGATGAAGAGTTAGCAGAAGATCTGGAAATGGCTTCTCAACTGATTCAAATTCTCCATGATGAAGTAGATGAGCGGATCTATACCCAAATAGTCTATTTAAGAGGTTTGAAAGGCGAGTCAGTGCGATCTTGTTGGTTTCCAGCAAAGAGCAACTGGCGAGGGTGCGATCGCGGGGACGAGATCCAACGGGGGATAGGACTTGATGATGAGGGCTATTTTATCGACCATGCCAGCGATCGCATTGCTGTCCTCTGGAAGATTTATGATTGGTTAGATCTGGAGAATGATCTGAGCAACTGCGGGCTAACAGACACCCTGGCTCATCGTTTAGAACAAGGAGATACTAAGGTTATTGAACCCCTCTGGAAGCAGATTCTCGCTAATAAAGGGGCGATGGCTTTGATGTGGTCACAATTTCAAAATTCCAGTTACGGTCAATATCTCTTGGCAACCTACTTTGAAGATGATCTTTCCGCTGAATGCACCAAGTTAGTATTGGGGATGCACGTTAAGAAACCCCTGACTGGAGCAGAAGGAGTGGCTGTCTCCATTGAATTGGGCGGCAGCCAGTTAGCCCAGCGAGATGCCCTGGGGTACGGTGCCAACGGCTTTATCGTGCAGGAATATGTCAAGCTACCAGAAGCCTTCGGCTATCACTACATGATCGGTAGTTGGGAAATTAATGGTGAGGCAGCGGGAATGATTCTACGGGGGGACAAGTCTTTAATTACAGGGCGCAACTGTTTGATTATTCCTCATATTATTTCTGATGCTGGACTCTATATTCCATAAGCTCTAAGCTCTAAGCCGTAAGCTGTAAGCTCAAAAACAGATTTATCCCCAGTTAAATATCAATAATTAACACTTCAATCACGAACAGATGATGGCATCTTCGATCGCACCTCAGAACTGGCAGCAAATTTCCTCGATTCGGCTACAACAGCATCAATGGCAGAGTTCGGAGGTTCTACCTCTAGATCACCAGATTCCCCGCCAGCATTTGATGAATGCACCAATCGGAGTTGTGGAAAATTTTGGTCTGTTGCTTAGTCGAGATGTTTATTCCGAGGGAGATTCCCAAATACTCTACGATCACTTACTCTCCCGTCGAGATGAACTAAATCATGATTTTCTCGTGATGCTAGATCTGTGGCTCGAAGATGAACTAAAGCACTATGAAGCGTTGCGACGTACCTATCAGTGTCTATCAGGAGTTAGCTATGGTGAGATGGATCGTTCATTTCAGCGGCGAATCCACAATCTAGAGCCAATCCAGATGCTCCTCCAAGACGAGTTTACAATCCTCGTCACCTTAATGTTTGATGAAATTGGTTCGGTTTATTCTTATCGTCGAGATCTGGCGGAATATTACCGTTATTTTGGGACAGAAATTCAGCAAGTCGCCCACCATTTAGTCAAGGATGAAGGAGCGCATTTTGGTAATGCAGCGGAACTACTGTTATGGCATCACCCCCACCGTTTAAGGGAAGTTCCCGCACTCCTGACTGAAATTGTCGCTTTAGAACGTCGATTGGGCAAGTATTATCAAGTCTTTTTCCTCGACCATGCTCAGGAGCAACACCGCTTTCCACCTCACTTCAATCAGCTTATTTCGCAAGTTGTACTGGCAAGATTGGGCTTAGAGCGATCGCCAAACCCCTCCTCATTAAGACAACTTTGGCAATGGAAACCAACAGGACAAAACTTTACGCCTTTTAATTGATCACAAACCCTTATGCAAATAATGGTGTGATGTACTATAATGAATTTATAGTAAAAACTACTATAATTGCTAATTAAATTTAATTTTTTAAATTATTAAACGATCAGGATCTAAAAAACTATGTTTACGGTGGCTCAACCCAAGACCAACCCTTACGAGATTCCCAGTGATTTATTTGGGGCTATAAATGAGCTTAAACAAGAGTTAAATGCTGTAATTTTAGCTCACTACTACCAAGAAGCTGATATTCAAGATATTGCCGATTATTTGGGAGATTCTTTGGGTTTGTCCCAGCAGGCTGCTAATACGAATGCGGAAGTAATTGTCTTTGCGGGAGTACATTTTATGGCGGAGACGGCAAAGATTTTGAACCCCAATAAACTAGTGTTGCTGCCAGATTTAGAAGCGGGTTGCTCTTTGGCGGATAGTTGCCCCCCCGAAGATTTTCGAGCCTTCAAAGCCGAATATCACGATCATCTTGTGATTTCCTATATCAACTGTTCGGCGGAGATTAAAGCCCTGAGTGATATCATCTGCACTAGCTCCAACGCGGTTAAAATCGTCAATCAGATCCCCCAAGATCAAGGGATT
>JBEANW010000350.1:0-9271 GCA_041165225.1 Cyanobacteriota bacterium
TCGGGCGAGTAGCCAACTCCAGAATATCCCGTGCATTAGTAAAGCCGTGGATTTGAGCAAAGGTAAATTCAACTGACCACTTGGTATTAATGCCTCTGGCTTCTAGAGGGTTAGCATGAGCCATGCCAGTAATTACCAAGTCTGGCTTCTGCTCATAGATGCGTTGAATCTGGTTATAGTTATCAGGCTTTTCGACGATGGTGGGTAAGGGAACACCCATTTCGTTGCAGGTTTTTTCCAGCAACTCTAATTCTGCTTTTTGGTAGCGTTTGTCCATGTAGGGAATACCAATTTCAGCACAGGTCATCCCACAGCGTATCAAGAAACGTGCTAGGGATACTTCCAAAAGGTTATCCCCCATGAAAAAGACAGACTTGCCACGGATTAGCTGAATATAATCTTCTAAGCCTTCCCAAATCTTAGCCTCTCTTTCCTCTAATCCTTGAGGTTCAATATCTAGAACTGAACAGATTTTTTCAATCCAGGCTCTGGTGCCATCAGGGCCAATAGGGAAAGGTGCGCCAATGAGCTTGGTTTTACGACGACGCATTAAAGTGGTTGCCGTGCGAGACAAGAAGGGATTAACTCCCGCCACATAGTACCCTTCTTCAATTACAGGTAGTTCTGTAAAGCGCTTAGAGGGTAACCAACCCGACACTTTAACCCCTTGCTTCTTGAGTTCTAGGGTGAGATTCGTCACTACAGGATCGGGCAAAGAACCAAATAAGACTAGAGGCTGATGGTCTTTATATTCTGATTCTTGTTGGGTGACTTCTTCTTTTTTGCGTCCAAAGTTCAGGAGGCTAGAAACAGCGTTGCGTTCTTTTTTCTCTTCTTCTAGCTTAGGTGGTTTAGTCGGACATTTATGCGCCATAGAAGCAAGGACAGTATCTTCACCTTGAGTAAAGGCGTAGTCTAAACCATTAGCGCGGGCGGTAACAATGGGAATACCGATTTCTGCTTCCAATCTTGGCGCTAAACCTTCCAAGTCCATTTTAATAATCTCGGTGGTACAAGTACCAATCCAGACAATTACTGAAGGATTGCGATCGCGTTTTATCTGCAAACACAATCTTTTCAACTCTTCGTAGTCGTTTAACTTAGCTGAAATATCCCCTTCTTCCAGTTCTGCCATCGCATAGCGAGGTTCGGCAAAAATCATTACTCCCATGGCATTTTGCAAGAAGTAGCCACAGGTTTTAGTGCCAATCACTAGAAAGAAACTATCTTCAATCTTCTGATATAGCCAGGCAACGCAACTAATCGGGCAAAAAGTATGATAATTGCCAGTTTCGCACTCAAAATTTAATGCTGAAGGTTCTTGTTCTTTAGCCAGTGTCATGTTCTATTCTCCTCTCTAACTTGGTCTAAATATTGTGAATCTAAATTTAATTGTTGACTTGTTGTTTTTTGAGATCTCTTTTTTAATTCCAATTTTCTCAGAATCAACCTTGAAGTTAAAAACCAGCCTCTCAGAGACACAAACCATTGCATCCCTGAGCTAAATTGCGATCGCAACTGGTCACTGTTAACTGATTACTGTTGACTGAATTAAACCATCATGGTGTCTAGCTCTTCTTCTTTGGTCTTTGGTGCTTTATCTGCGGGAGGATTGAGGTAGTAGTCTGACAACAGGGAGAATAAATCTCGATCTTGAGCTTCGTTAGGCACAATTCCTTCTGGTGCAGCCAAAACCTGATCGGCAATGTTGAGATAGTAATCACAGACATAGTTGAGAGAAGGATCGCTTTCTGCCATTTCAAATAGTGTTTTGCCTTTAACACGGGAAACACGAATATCTTCAATCAAAGGCAAAATTTCTAAAACAGGCATTGGTACATGCTCGATATATTTATCAATCAAATCCCGCTGGGAAGTTCGATTACCAATTAAACCCGCCAATCTCAATGAATGAGTACGAGCTTTCTCTCTAACAGAAGCAGCAATACGGTTGGCAGCAAACAAGGCATCAAAACCGTTATCGGTGACAATGATGCAGTAGTCAGCATAATTTAGCGGTGCAGCAAAACCACCACATACAACGTCCCCTAGAACATCAAACAAGATGACATCGTACTCATCAAAAGCATTTAGTTCCTTGAGGAGCTTAACGGTTTCTCCCACAACGTAACCACCACAGCCAGCACCCGCAGGAGGGCCACCCGCTTCTACGCAGCTAACGCCACCATAACCTTCGTAGATTACATCTTCGGGCCAGATATCTTCGTAGTGAAAATCTTTTTCTTGCAGGGTATCGATAATTGTGGGAATGAGAAATCCTGTCAGGGTAAAAGTACTATCATGCTTAGGATCGCAGCCAATTTGTAAGACTTTTTTACCTCTTTTTGCCAAAGCTGCGGAAATGTTGCAGCTAGTTGTGGATTTACCGATTCCACCTTTGCCGTAAACTGCTAATCTTATTTGACCCACGTTTCTTTCTCCCTGCTTCTTAATATATAAGAGTTTATTTAAGCTTGATCGCCAAGGGCGTAATTTTTGTATCTGCTGTTACGTCCATGTCTGCATTATGAGCTAATCGAGTCAGAAAACAAAGGCTATCTGTCTCTAATAAACACTGTTAACTAGAGCATTAAGTTTCATTTAAACTAATTATGCTTTTATTATCTCTAATATTCAATTATTAGCTTTTATAAGCCCAAAAAACAAATTTTGTAGTCTCGTTTATAATAAATAAGGACAAAAAACAAAAAAGCAAACATTAAATAAAAAGTTAAATTGTTAGCAAACCCCTTCACTAAAGTGGCTAGAAACCAAAAATCAGCTTAAATCACTAATAAATATAGCTTGTATTGTTTTAAAAGCTGTTGACCACAGAACAGTAAGAGCGATCGCGAAACCAGCAATCTCCCTGAATACCCACTAATTTCTGGTTGATTAAATATCGAGATTTTTTTAAAGTAACGAAGAGTTAATTTTTTAGCAATTAGGCATTAAATATCAACATATATAAAGTTGGTTAAGATTTAGGTCGAAAACTATTGGCAAAGATAGCAGCCTGAGTGCGATCGCGTAAATCTAAAGAACGTAAAATACTATTGACATGATTTTTTACAGTACGCTCTGTAATATATAACTGAGTTGCAATTTCCTTATTATTATGTCCTGTCGCAATTAATTGCAGCACTTCTTTTTCTCTGGTGGTTAACTGAGCAAATTCTGGGGGGATATGGGCAATAGCATCAGGTTTTGGCTGGAGAGAAGAATTATTCATAACTTTAGCTAAAATTCCTGGTCCCATTTGACTGTAACCTTTATTAACCAAACGAATAGCCTGAGCCAATTCTGTTGAAGGAGTATCTTTGAGTAAATAGCCTTGTGCGCCATGAGAGATTGCCTCAGTGACGTATTGATCGTCATCAAAAGTAGTTAAAACTAATATTTTTATCTTTGGCGCTTGTTTTTGAATCATGCGAATTGAGGCTACTCCGTCCATGATTGGCATTCGGATATCCATCAAGATCACGTCTGGCTGTAAAGCGATCGCCTGTTCTACTGCTACTTGACCATTTTCTGCTTCCCCGACAACTTTCAAATCAGGATGGGTTTGCAGGAGGCTGGATAACCCCTCTCGCACAATACTTTGATCGTCTACTAACAACACACGAATCATAGTTTTAATAAATAATTAATAATTAAGCTTTGACAAGGGAATTTCCACACTTATCCGACATCCTTGAGCGTATTTACTTATGATGGCGATTTTTCCTGATAATGCTGCGGTGCGCTCTTTCATTCCTTGTAACCCAAAGCCAGTAGTATTATCATTTTGATTAAAACCACGGCCATCATCTTGTATAGAAAGTAAAATCTTTGATCCTGTTTCTTTTAAGGATAGATTTACTTTGGTTGCTTGACTATGCTTGCTAATATTAGTCAGTGCTTCTTGAACGATACGGTACAGGGCGGTATTAACTTCCGTTGGTAGTTTAGAAATCAAATAGATTTCTGAGGCGATCGCAATATTTGTATTAGACTCAAAGTCTAAGATTAATTCTTCGATGGTTGTCAAGAGCGATCGCTCTTGGAGTGGATTAGTTCTTAAAGTCGCGATCGAAGCACGAATATTAGCCAGGGCATCTTTGCCTAACTGTCTCGCTTTGGCTAAATGACTAGCAGCTTTGAGCTGATCTCTAGCTAAAAACACCGCAGTATTTTCCAACTGAATACTTTGAGCGGTTAAATAATGACCGACAGAATCGTGAATTTCCCTGGCAATGCGATTTCTCTCTTGTAAGGTTGCCTGATTTTCAATTTGCAGCGCATATTCTCTTAAACGACGATGGGCTTGAACTAATTTAGCTCTACTTTCATGTTCAGCTATGACTGCACTTACCAATAAAATAACAAACGCCAAGACAAAAGCAAATAACAATGCAGAATTAAAAGCCAAACCAAATAAAACTTGACGCAATTCTTCTGGTGGTAAACGCTTAGGCAAAAGCAAAGGTTTATCTAGAGGAATGCCAAACAAACTTATCCTCATCAAAGACATGATTTGCACAGCCAAAAACGAAGCATAAGCTAAAATGGCAATCAAAATTCTGCCACTCCAGGAAAACAACAAACAGGTGCGAATTACTACCACTAAAAGTAAAGCAGGAAAGACTCTTTCTCCTCTTCCCACTAACAATATTGTGAGCCAACTTAAAATAAATCCGCTACCAATATAAACTTGGGAAATAAATTTGGAGTTGCTAGGTAATCTTAAACCCATTACTCCCAAAAGGGCGATACAGGCAATTCCCAGTATAGTCAACCAAGGTGAATGGGATAAATGAGGATGGTGATGAGGACGAGGGGAGTGGGGAATTGTCCAACTAAATGCAGCAAGTAAAGCAATTCCTAATAAGACCCATTCTAGATATAAAAGTAAACGAAACGAATGTCTGTGCCAAAGATTAGCCATTGCCAGAATAAAAACTCCACTTACTACCTTCTTATTATTTATGGCTTGGAGAAAGTAGCAATAGTCCTTAAGTACCAAAAAGATTTGGGAGTTTAGATCCAGGTGGTTTAATACTTAGTTTCGTAGGATTGAAGTGACTAAATAATTCACGCTATTTGAGGAGATTTCAATTGATGAACTGGAAAATTTTTTCAGCAGTGACAGCAGCTTTATTTATCTTACCCTTAGGTACTTATGCTGCGACTTTAAACCAAGACAATAACACTCAAGAATCTATGATAACTATGGGAAAAATGGCACAAAATCACGACAAACGCCAAAACAGAGGCGATCGCGGAGACGGAATGGATAAACTGCTCGAACAGCTAGATCTTACTCCCGAACAATCTCAAAACATTGAAGCCATAAAAGAGCAGTCTAAAACTGCCACAGAATCTTTGCGCTCACAAATGCAGACACAACATCAAGAAATGCGATCGCTATTAGCTAGTGATGCTAGCACCGAACAATTACGACAACAACACCAACAAGTTGAGGAACTGCATCAGCAACTGGGTAATAATCGTTTTGAAACTATGCTGCGGATAAGAGAAGTACTAACCTCCGAACAAAGGGCAAAAATAGCTGAATTGATGGAACAACATCGCGGCAAAAGATTCGATCGCTAACAGACGTTTTTAATAACCACACTCTGGACAAATGATCATGAATCGCTTTTTTCGCAAATATCTCTGGCGGTTGATCGCTTTGATGCTGACTGTTTTAGCGGTCATATTGCCTACCCATTTAAGTTCATCATTGTCAATACCTTCTACGATCGCTGGTGTCCAGGCTGCAAAGTGGGGCAATAACGTCACCATCAGCTATACAGATCAAGCTTTTCGGTATGTCTCGAATGGTATTCCTAACCATAAGCGTTTAGCAGAGTATGCTGTGCCACAACGTGGAGGTATGGACGATCCCAGGAGTACCGCCCGCGCATTGAGCGATCCGACGATCGCCCAGAATTATGATTTCACTATCCCACTACAACCTGTGAAGAGTGATACGCTCACTCCCACTAACTTGGGAGCAATTGGAGTCATGATCTCTGGTGCGCCATTGTTCAATCCCTATGAAGGCGATAACCAGACTGTTGCGGTACTAGATAACTTTACGGTGAAGTCAGCTAATGGTCAGGATGTTCCTTTCCTCGATAGTTGTAATGGCCACCCCACGCCGATGGGAGTTTATCATTACCACGGTTTGCCCGAATGTATTACTCAGACAGTGGATGTAGAGGGAGAAGCTTCACATATCATTGGTGTGGCACTTGATGGCTTCCCCATTTATGGCGATCTCGCCTTGAACGGTAGCAAGATTTCAGTGGATCAGCTCGACGCTTGTAACGGCGTAACTAGCGCAACACCTGAATTTCCCCAGGGCATTTATCACTATGTATTGCCAGATATCAGGGATGCAAATTCGTCGATCGGCTGCTTTACGGGCAAAGTCAGTAGGTCAATGTCTAATTTTATTCAGCAGCATCGGATGCCACCAAAACCCTAACATGGAGGACATCCCTAGACATTCCCACCACCACTCATGAGTCTCGATAATCAGGGATTAGTTAGCCTTTCAAACTGACATATTCTCTAAATTTTGTCCGAACAATTTGTTATATTTTTGAGATAAATCTATGATGTTTGTTTAATTTAGCATTGGAAGCTTAAAAGCCATGTTACTCAATATACTGATCATTTCTTTCATAGGTTTTGTTACTCTATATGTCTTTCGTGGGATTGGTATGATTACTTTTATTTCGGGAGGGGTAATTATGCTCTTGTTAATGACTGCGGTCATCTCAGGTTTAACCTGGGGAATTCTCAAAACCAGAAGATATTAGAAGTATTAAACAGTAAGCAAAAAAATTGAACGTAATTGTAATTGGTGGTGGTGCTGCGGGGTTTTTTGGCGCGATCGCTTGTGGGTCAGCTAATCCTCGTCTGAAAATCACTCTAATCGAAGCTGGAAGCAAACCCCTGGCAAAGGTACGGATCTCTGGTGGGGGGAGATGTAATGTAACTCATCACTGTTTTGAACCAGCCCGTTTGGTAGAAAACTATCCCCGTGGGGGGAAAGCACTGAGGGGGGCATTTTCTCGCTTCCAGCCTCAAGACACGGCTGCATGGTACAAAGCCCGAGGGGTCAAGCTAAAAACCGAAGGCGATGGCAGAATGTTTCCCATTACCGATAATTCAGAGACGATTATTAATTGCCTCATGGAAGCCGCAAATCGAGCAGGAGTTGATCTACGGACAGGGGTAGGAGTTAAGACCGTCAAACAGTACTTAGACGACCAAGGAGCCAGCTATTTTCAAGTGGAATTAAAAAATGAGCGAGTCCTGAAAGGCGATCGCTTGCTAATCGCCACAGGCAGCAACCCATTAGGCTACCGTTGGGCAAAAAACCTAGGGCATAAGATAGAACCTGCTGTCCCTTCTTTATTCACTTTTAATCTAAGAGATCCCCGTTTACAAGGTTTGGCAGGAGTTAGTGTCAGCAACGCTCAAATTAAATTAGGCACAGGTAAAAATAAGCTCGAACAAACAGGTGCATTACTAATCACCCACTGGGGAGTGAGTGGCCCTGCGGTTCTCAAATTGTCAGCCTGGGGAGCAAGAATCTTATTTGACCTGAAATATCATGCTCCACTACAAATCAATTGGCTACCAGAATCAAGCCAGGAAGAACTAAAACTAAAATTAAGCGCTTTAAAACAAACCCATCCCCAGAAAAAAATCGTTAACTATTGTCCTGTCGAATTGCCGAAGCGTCTTTGGCAGAGCCTAATTAACTATGTAGCAATCAATCCTGAAAAAGTGTGGTCAGAAATTAGCAACAAAGAATTGAATAAACTGGTGGCAGAAATCATTCAAGGACAATACGAGATTACAGGGAAAGGCTTGTTCAAAGAGGAGTTTGTGACCTGTGGTGGCGTGAGCCTGAAAGAAGTTAATTTTAAAACTATGGAAAGCAAAAAATGTCCTGGACTCTACTTTGCAGGGGAAATACTCGATATAGATGGGGTAACGGGGGGGTTTAACTTTCAAAGCGCCTGGACAACATCTTGGTTAGCGGGTCAAGCGATCGCCACTTCCTAGTTCCAATCAACAGGAGAAGAACAAGTCATCGAATTAATTAATGATCAGATGCCAAAACCAGGTAACGGTAAAGAAAGTAATAATGGCAAATCCGAGAATAATGAGGGCAAGCACCAAAATTAAGCCGAAAATGAACAGGCTGTCTCCCTTAGTAGATTCTGCGACATCAAGATGCTTCTCTAACAGTTCAATATTTTTGACATTGGCCTTCCAACCCAGATCGAATAAATCCCCCATTACAGGGACAGTACCCGCAAAAGAATCGATCAAAATATTGCCAACCATTTTCCACAAAATCTCGCGAGGAATACCCATTCTGGCAGCTTCAATCACAATATAGGCTGCAATTCCTCCTGTGACGGTATCACCACCTCCAGGAAGTAAACCCAAAATCGGATCTAACCCAAAACTAATCTTGGTGCCAGGAATGGCGATCGCATTATCTAATAACTTACTAATACGACGCAACTTACTGAGTTTACTAATCTGTTTGGCAGGAATAGATGTTTTCATGAGTTACTGTTAATTAATTACTAATATTAATTACTAAGCGCCTAAATCTTCCATTGCCAGACGAATTTGCTCAATACGTCGGCGGTTAACTCCCAAATCTGATTCTCCTACCCGTGAGGCAGATCTGACTTGAATGGTGTTTTCCCCTTCGGGAAAATAGAACTCGGCATCATCGACAAATTTAAAAATACGACTGGTGGACTCTGTGTGGATATAGCCACCAGTATCTTCAATAATTTCCGTGCGAGGAACCACCGAAAGCACTTTTAATAGAGTTTCTTTGGCTGTAGTGGGATCGCCTTGATAGGCAATGGGTTCAATGCTATGTTCTGCATCGCCATTTTGACTAACAACACAGTTCGGCGAACTAGGACAAGCAGCAAGATGATTATTTTCGATACCAATCGTGGCAAAAGCAGTGGCAGCAAAGATGAGACTGCTGGATAGGGTAATAATAAAACCAACAATAATTGAGATCAAACGGGTCACAATAATTAGACTTCTTGCACGAATCATAATAAGCTAGCTTCCCAAGAGGGGAAAGGGGAAAGGGGAAAGGGGAAAAGAATTAATCTGCTATTCATGCAAGAGGTCTATTTACTCTTGAACAAAATACTCTTTTACTATAGCGAAGTGTATGCTAAAGCACTAACTTCGTGTCGTCCTTTAGGATAAATTGATTTTTGAT
>JBEANW010000351.1:0-5237 GCA_041165225.1 Cyanobacteriota bacterium
TTAATCGGAGGAATCTTTGGATCACTCTGAATTCCGAATCCCCCTAAAGCGGGATTGTTTTCGGAATTAAGAGTTCGCCCTAAAGGATACACTTTGCTATAAATTAGACTTCTTGCACGAATCATCTCTCCATTTTTAAAATGTAATGGGGTTGAAGAATGAAACCCAACACAGCATAAGGTTTCGTTGGGTTAGCGACAGCGTAACCCAACCTAGGAAAAATCAAATGTTTCAGGAGCTTTTGTAGGATGGGTTAGGCGGTTTTAACCTCAGTTGTAAAGTTCCAAATCCTCATCCGCCGTAACCCATCGATCGCAACAGGAGTTAGATCAACTCAATGAGTCAATGTTATTTACCCTTACAGCGCTTTTAGAATTTCTTATTGCTACCGTCTTTTTGTGCGATAATTCATAAAAGAAAAATATTTTAATATTTGCTTAACATAAAGCAATGAATGAGCCAGCTAAAGAAGAACAATTAGTACCAGAATCAACTCCACCCCAGGAAAAATCTCTAGCAAAAGAGAAAACTTTGGCGGAACAGGCTCCTCCAAGTTATGAATGTCGCTCTTGTGGTTATGTTTACGTGCCATCAAAAGGAGACAACCAGGGCAATATCCCTGCGGGAACTCTCTTTACCGAGTTGGCTTCAGACTGGCGTTGTCCTGTCTGTGGCGTGGGTAAAACGAAGTTTGTCAATATTGGCGCACAAGGCGCACCATCAGGCTTTGCGGAAAACTTGGATTATGGTTTAGGAATTAATCGTCTAACTCCTGCCCAGAAAAACATTCTGATTTTTGGCGCATTAGGTATCGGCTTTCTGTTTTTCCTTAGTCTGTACAGTTTGCACTAGGATCAATCTTGTTAGATTCAGGCGCTGATCGATAGCCAAACATTGCTTTTATCTGCCTCCACCAGTCACCAAAACGTTTATGAGTTCATTGATTAAAAAATTAAAGCAAATAGCTGTGGTATTTGCTGTCTGCATACTTTGTATTAGCTGTAGTCGAGTCCCCTCCAGCATCACTAATCCCTGGAAAACCCTGACTCTTCCCTCGTCAGCAATTTTTTCCGATATTGCTTTCACCAGTAATGCTGATCGAGGTTGGTTAGTCGGCACTCAAGCAACCCTGTTTGAAACTACTGATGGCGGAGAAACCTGGACACAGCAAGCCCTAGAATTAGGGGATGAGAAAGTCACTCTAGAAGCGATTAGCTTTGATGGTGACGAAGGTTGGATTGCAGGTCAACCATCGATTATGTTGCATACTGAAGATGGCGGTGATAGCTGGGCGCGAATTCCTTTAAGTTCCAAGCTTCCTGGTTCGCCCCTAGATATTATTGCCTTGGGTAAATCTACCGCCGAAATGGTGACCAATCTGGGAGCAATTTATAAAACCGGAGACGGTGGTAAAAATTGGAAAGCCCTAGTCGAAGGTTCAGTGGGAGTAGCCAGAAGTATTCATCGTTCTGCTGACGGTAGGTATGTCGCGGTATCTGCCAAAGGTAATTTCTTTTCGACTTGGGAACCAGGATCAACGGAATGGACACCCCACCAACGAACTTCATCTCGGCGCTTACAAAACATGGGCTTTAACCAAGATGGTAGCTTGTGGCTCTTGGCCCGTGGTGGACAGGTGCAGTTTAGCGATACCGAAGATTACGATCAGTGGGGAGAACCCATTTATCCTGAGTTTTCTTCTAGCTGGGGCTTTTTAGATGTAGCTTATCGCACCCCTGAAGAGATCTGGCTGGCAGGAGGAAGTGCTAATCTATTAGTTAGCCCCGATAGTGGTCAAAGTTGGTCAAAAGATCGTGATGTGGAAGATGCTCCATCTAACTTTTATAAGGTAGTATTCCTTTCCCCCGAAAAAGGTTTTGTTTTGGGTGAACGAGGAACGCTATTAAAATATGTCCCTGAAGCTGGTGCTGCTGCTTAATTACTAATCTTAGTTGTAGGCAGTGACCCTTGTTTCGTATTATGTAAACAGAACTTTAAAACATTTAATAAGGAGAGACAAAACATGGCAGGCGACACTGGTGAACGTCCATTTTCTGATATTGTTACAAGTATTCGCTATTGGGTAATCCATAGCGTTACTATTCCGATGCTTTTTGTGGCGGGGTGGTTATTTGTCAGTACTGGACTAGCTTACGATGCATTCGGCACTCCTCGTCCTGACGAGTATTTTACTCAAGAACGCATCGAGATTCCTGTGATTAGCGATCGCTATGATGCGAAACAGCAAATCAAAGAATTTAATCAGTAATTAAACAGCAAATAGTAATTGACCATCAGAGGTAACAAACATGACAGGCAATAGCCCTAATCAACCCATTTCCTATCCCATCTTCACCGTTAGATGGTTAGCGATTCATACTTTAGCAGTACCCACCGTCTTCTTTTTGGGTGCGATCGCTTCAATGCAATTCATCCAACGATAGATGTCAATATTAGTCAATATTAATCATGGAAAAAAATCAAAATAGCAATAGACAGCCAGTAGAGCTAAATCGTACTTCTCTCTATTTAGGATTACTTTTAATTGCTGTTCTAGGAATTTTATTCTCTAGTTACTTCTTTAACTAAAAGAACTCTGTTTTTGTCAATTTAAACTTTAATAGCAAGAGGATAAAGAAAAATGTTTGCAGAAGGAAGAATTCCCTTGTGGATTGTTGCTACAGTAGCTGGCATGGGTGCGATCACCGTTGTTGGTATCTTTTTCTACGGCGCTTATGTAGGTGTTGGTTCAGGCATGTAAGCCTTGAATCTTGATCTAAGCAAGGGTAGAACGATCTAAATAAACCGTCTAGTGGTAATGTACTGGGCGGTTTTATTATTTGATGGATTAGACTCTGACCCAAGGATGATTCATTTACAGTGCTTAGAGCCAGGAGCTTAAAACTAGTTAATTATAACGAAGCTAATTCACATCAGACGTAATATTAATACATATAATAATGAAGAGTTATTAGACTACTCGATTCTGGAAACAACTATCTCTAAAATAAAAATTAAAGTTGAAAGTTGAAAGTTAAAAGTTAATTGGTAAATTTAGGCACTAACATTGCCGAGTAATGTGAGTTAAACATAGGAAAAGTTGAGGAAGGATTGCCATAGTGATTCAAAACCTAGAACAACACTATAAAGTCTTGGGACTAGAACCAGGGGCATCTCTGGCAGAAGTCAACCAGGCATATAAGGATTTGGTGTTTATTTGGCATCCTGACCGTGTTCCCCAAGACAATGAACGACTAGTCAAAAAATCTGTAGCCAAGATCCAGCAGATTAACGAGGCGCGGGATTGTTTGCGCTCTTATCATCACAAACATCAGCAAGTTCCTGCCAAGCAGTCTAAAGCCGCGACTTATTCGAGCAGTTCGGCTCAAAGTAGTGGTCAAAGTAATGGTCAAAGTAGTAGTCGCCAAGGGTATCAAGGAAATAATTCTGGTGGGGAGCGTACTTATAGCGATCGCTATACTACCTATCGTGCGCCTTACAACGATCCTAGAGACTCAAGAGAACCCAAAAACCGCCAACAAACTTATACTCGTCCCCATTACGATCAAACCAACAGTTCCGATCAACCACGTCATTGGAACTACCGAGAATATTATGCTGCCCCCAGTAATTCTGGACAAAATTCTGCTCAAGATGGCTATCGGGATTTTCGGGAAACTACTAACACAACTCCTAAAAGTTCTAGTGATCATCCGACCGCAGCAAGCAATCCTCAAAGACCATATCATAAGGATCTAAGAGGTGCAGACTTAAGTAGATCTAACTTTAAAGAAAGAGATTTTTCTGGTCGAGATTTATCCCAAGCTAATTTGTCCTACGCTGATTTGAGCGATACTTTCTTGCATAAGATTATTTTAGAAGAAGCTAATCTCCAGGGTGCGAACCTTAAAGGAGCTAATCTACTGCAAGCAAACCTGCGGAATGCCGATTTAAGAGAGGCTAATCTGATTGGCGCAGATCTGAGCGGTTCGGATCTCAGTGGAGCAAATCTGGAGGGGGCAAAAGTTGGCTTCAATAACAAAATTATGGTGAAAATAACTGCCGTTAAATTAACAGGTGCTACCCTCCCTGACGGTTCAATTCATCCTTAGAATTGATTAAATTAATGCGAGTTAGACTGGAAGACAATATTCTCTTGATCAATCATGAAGATGTACCAGAATATAAAAAAGGCGGTTCAGTAGTCCGTAATAGCTACTTTTGGGCATTGAAATCGATTTCCTGCTATGCTTCGAGACAAAAAGATTGGGAATACGATGCTGAGGTTTGGATTGCGTTAGGGAGAATGCTAATTTCTTTTACCGAATCTGGATATTTAGGCGATCGCGAAACCTGCCTGGAATTTCCCCAAGACACCCCCATCCCCGATGAATTGCGCTCCATTTCCAGCTATTTTTAACGGTCTGGTGAATTGCTGCTTCACCTTCTTAAGAGTAGCCAATCAAATCTTGACTATTCCAGTTAATCGTATCGCCAATTGCCGTGCCGTCATGATAAGCAGCGAGGATTACTTCGCTAGTTTTGCCCCAGCAAATTGTGCCATCAGCAGCGATCGCAATCGCCCCTAAGTCTCGATTACGACTCCGAGATTCCGTCATTGATTTCTTCATCGCTTCTGGTAGGGTCATACCATCGGTAACGCGAATGACAATTTTGGCAGCCAAACATTCCTCTATAATGTCTTCCCCAATTCCCGTGCAGCTTACCCCAGCAGAAGCATCGGCATAGTTACCTGCGGGCATAGCAGAATCACTGACTCGACCAATTCTTTCTAAACCTTTCCCCCCTGTAGAAGTCCCTGCGGAAACGTTGCCCTGACTATCTAGTGCTACCACACCGATAGTACCTTTACGGGGTTCGTGAATCAGAGCGTCTTCCGCCACCACCCCTGCCATACTCTTATCAAAATTATCGTTTCTTTCCTGTATCCATTCTTGTAGGCGAATTTCGACTAGAGGATCGTAGATAGGGACACTTAATTCTCGCAGTAATTCTTTGGCACCATAATCTGCCAGAACGCGATCGTCTTCTCTCTGTAAAAATTCAGCTAGTTCAATGGGATGTCTGACACGAGAAACATTAATCACGCCACTAAAACGCTGGTTAGCACCATCCATTAGGGCAGCACTCATCCGAATCTGTCCATCAGACTGTAATACCGAACCTGTACCTGCGTTAAAAATTGGCTGATCTTCGAGCAATTGACAGCCCCGCAC
>JBEANW010000352.1:0-5203 GCA_041165225.1 Cyanobacteriota bacterium
CTGTCATAATTTAGTTCATCAAAAGCAATTTCAATCTTAGTCCCTTGGGTTTGATCGAGTTTGATTGCTCCCTCTAACTGTTCTACTAAAGTGCAGACTAACTCTAGTCCCAAGGAATCACTATTATACAGGTCTAATCCAGGTTTGAAGCCGACACCATCGTCTTGAACGGTGAGAACAACTTGATTTGCTGAATTATATTTTAGTTTCAGCCAAATGTTACCACAAGAGCGATCGCCAAAGCCATGTTCTAGAGCATTGGAAATCAACTCGTTGACAATTAAACCGCAAGGATTAGCACTTTCAATATTAAGTTCAATTGGTTCGAGGTCAAGAATCAAATTGATATTTCTTTCCCTACTCCCTTGAGAGTAAGCCAAGTTTTCTAGCAAAGATTCAATATAGTGAGCAAAATTAATTCGATCCAGCTCACTATTACCATAAAGATGTTGATGAACCATGGCCATAGCTGTAATCCGATTTTGACAGTTCTCTAACAATTTAATTATTTGAGGATCATCCACATAATTGCTCTGAAAATCTAACAGAGTGGAAACCACAAATAAATTATTTTTAACTCGATGATGAATTTCTTTGAGTAGAACTTCCTTCTGTTTCAGAGACTTTTGCACCGAAGCATGGTCTTCAAGATCTTTATATAACTGAGCATTAGCAATGGAAATAGATACTTGAGCTAGTAAAGCTTGCAAAACTGCTAATTTTTGGTCGGTAAAAGCGCCCTTGATTAAACTATTCTCTAAATAAATAATTCCCTGGAGTTGATCCTGATAAATCATGGGGCAACATAATACAGACTTGGGTTGATGCTTAATAATGTAGGGATCATTAATAAACATTCCGACTTGATCTGCTTGCTCTAGAATTACCGTAGTGCGGGTGCTTTGAATATAGTTGATGATCGAGTTGGGTAAGTCCTGATACTCAGTTATTGAGACATAAGGTAAATCAACTCTTGTATCTAAATCAATAGCAGCCTCCGCAGCTATTACCCAGCTAGGATTTTGGTTGAGTAGTAGAATACTTTTCTGCGCCCCTGCATTTTCCATGACAATCGCCATCATTTTAGAGAGTAAATTGTCCAAAACAATTTCTGAAGATATTGCTTGGGATGCCTTCATGATGGAAAACAGATCTAAATTAGCTAAATTTGAACAGGATTCATGGCTATAAGCAGTATTTTCTGCAACCTGATGATTGCGTTCAGAGATTAATTCTTGTTTGGGAATACAATTTAAGAAGATTAAGTGCTTAAATTCTAACTCTTGCGCCTTGGCTAACGCGCCCCAGGATAAATAACTTTGATAGGCATCCGTCAAGTAGTAGCTAGCTATTTTGGTTCTTCCTCTAGAAAGATAAAACTCTCCTGCCAATTCTTCTGCTAATGCAGATAAATGCAGATACCCGACTTTAGTTGCTTCGGCAATTGCTTGATCATAGTGAGTGGCTGCTTGTTCGGCATCTCCATGCACTCTAGCTATTTCGGCGCTGATCAATTCATATTTATGCTGATAATGGTCAGGGGCATGATTCGCCCAATATTGAATTTTCTGCTGACAATCAATAATCTCATCTAGTAAATTAATTGACTGAACTTCAGATTGAGCATGGCATAGAGCCAGCATTGCTAAACCATAGTAGAAGTAGTATTCCGAAAAGCACATTGTCCCCACGGCAGCACTAAGATATTGTTTTCCTTGGCGACCATAAACTACAGCCTGGGGATAATCTTGAAAGAAGTAGCAAAGAATTAGTTTTGCTAGATAAAAGGCAAATAGAGAGGTGGCATTATTCGCTGCCTGCCACATAATTAGCATCTCTGATTCGTCAAAACCTTTGCCAATTAGCAGTAATTTGTCTGGGGCTTGCCCCTGGAGATTAAGGTTTAACTGATGCCAAATTCGCGCATAATTTAACTGAAAATCCTGTTTAAAGTGAGCAATCATTTCAATTTGCGGTAGAGATTTGGCTTCCACTGTCGCTAGAGGCTCTCCTACTAAAAAGAGATAGGTGCAATAGTATTTAGCATGGAAGCAAGCATATTCTAGATCCCCTACCTCTATCCCATTTTGAATTCCTTGCAGAAAATGTTCTAGAGTGGCAATGGCGGGTTTACGCCAATGACGAATCATATTGTTGAATAAAAAGCTGACTTTGGACTTAATGTCTTGAGCATCAAATTTTGCTTGGAGTTCTTCAGCTAATTCCCCCAGTTGATATCCTGTGTTGATATTGCCTGAAGCACAGAGCAACAATCCATAGAGAGCATAAGCATAGGCAGACAAGGCACAATTTCCGTGGTGTAAACAAAGATGAACCATTTTGGCAACCACTACGGGAAATAATTGTGGCTGCACGATATAAACAGGAGGAACAATAATCGTTAATATTTCCATTGCTCTAATCTCAGAGCAATTGTTCATGATGGGTAGATTTTTTAAAGACTTAATATTTTGCTGAGTTATATCTAAACGAAGGGTATATTCTGGATTGTCAGTAAGATCATTAGGTAGGTCTATATTTAGTAATTTCAGTACATACAAGCCCAGATCTACCGCCAACTCCATGTGATTTTGAGCAATATGGGCATGAATTTTAATTTTGTAGATTTGAACCTGATCTAAGATAGTTTCCGCCTGAGTTAGTAGGATATTTCCTAGCTGTTCGGCATCAATGAAATTACCTTGCAGATATTCAACTTCCGCAGCCTCTTGATAAACGGCTAGCATTAGAGGATAGTTATTTTGCCAGGTAGATGTTGGCAAGAGATTCAGAGCGATATCTAGATAATTGACTGCCACTTCATAAGCGTTAGCAGCTTTAGCTTTTTTGCTGGCGGCTAGATTTAGTTTAGCTAAACGATTTTTCGCTAATTGATCCTTCAGTAATGCTTGGGCAAGATTTAGGTGATGAACTATGACAAAGATTTTTTCTTCTAGCTCTACAGGGGGTGTCTGCTGCAAAAGAAATTGACCAATAACAAAATGCAGTCGGCTTAATTCCGCTTCTGTCAGGAGGGAATAAATCGTTTGATAAACACGGTCATGCAAAAATTGATAAGAGGCGGTTGATTGGGGATGCTCAAAAATAATAATTCCCTCTTGGAGAGCATAGTTGAGCTTCTGGGCAATTATTTCTTGATTAAAAGGCAGGGTATTAATTTGGGTATTAATCTCCCCCGATGGTGCTACCCGCTGGCAAATATTCGTTAATAGCTTTAAGTCAAACCGATTACCGATACAGGCAGCAAGCTTTAAAATTTGTAGACAGGCAGAAGGAAGCTGGTTTAAATTGCTACAGAGCAACTCCAAGATATTATAGTTGGCGAGGGAAGTAGACTGAATTTGAGCGATCGACCACTGCCAGCTTAGGGTAACAAAATCGAAAGTTAAAAGCTGCTCTCGCTCAAAAGCTTGTAATAGTAGATTGAGCAAAAAAGGATTACCGTGAGTACGCTGGAGCAGTAATTGAGCTAAAGGTAATGATATTTCAGGTTCACAGTTTAAAGTATCCACCAGCAGACAATTTATTTCGGCGATCGCTAATGGTTGTAAGCTAATCTGCTTAACCTCAGATGCTTGGGAGATCTTGGCGATAGTTTGTACCAGGGGATGATATGTACCTACATCGCGGAGGGTCGGCGGAGCCTCATCGCAATATGCCCCTACGATCAGTAAATGTCGGCTATCATAATCTTCTAGCAACAGTTCTAGCAAATTCAAAGAACCAGAGTCTGCCCATTGTAAATTATCCAAAAACAAAATTAGTGGGCATTCTGCTTGAGCCAAAACCTGCAAAAACTTAATAAAGACGGTGTTGAACCGATTTTGATTTTCTTGGGCGGGAAGTTTGGGGATATCTGGTTGAGAACCAATAATTAGCTCTAATTCTGGCAGTATATTAGTAATCACCTTGCCATTATTGGCGATCGCCGTTTGGATTTTTTGCTGCCAAAGTTGGCGACTCTCTAAAGTTTCCGTGAGCAACTGTGGGATTAACTCCCGTAGAGCTTGAATTATGGCTTTGTAGGGAGTGCTGCCACCAAGCTGTTCAAATTTACCTGTTATAAAGTAGCCTCTACTGCCGATGATACTGGGAATCACCTGGTTCACCAGAGCGGTTTTACCGATCCCAGAGTCCCCCGTGATGAGCAGTATTTCTGCTGTTTGGGAGTTGATGCTACCTACAGATTCGGCGATCGCATCGAACTCCATAGAACGACCATAAAGTTGGGGAGAAATCTTAAATTGACTCCGACGATCTAAGGTGGCTAATTCAAATTCCTCAATTACACCGTAGTCAGTATATTGGTCATGGCAATTTTCCAAGTCGGCTTTAATGGCTGAAGCACTTTGATAGCGCTCATCAGGATTTTTAGCCAGCAGCTTCATAATCAGCGAGGAGATTACCAGCGGCAGGCGATCATCTAAGTCATGAGGTGCGATGGGAGTCTGAGCTAGGTGAGAATGCAATAATTCGAGGGAATCCTCAACATGATAAGGCAGTACACCAGTGGACATCTGATAGAGTAGAATACCCAATGAGTAAAAATCGGCACGGCGATCGAGGGGAATATTCATTCGCCCCGTTTGTTCTGGTGCAATGTAGCGTATATTTAAGCCTGGTAATAGCTCTGATGCTACTGTAGCATTGGAATCCGTCTTAATCGCCCAAGAAAAATCAATTATTTTTAGCTCTAGACTTTGAGGATTGATTAAGATGCAGCCTGGTTGTAGATTGCGGTGAATTATTCCCTGACGGTGGATTGCCTGGAGAGCCTCCACTAGCTGAAGAGCGATCGTCAAAAAACCTGGCAGGGAAATGCTTGAAGTCTCTAGAAACTGAACTAAACTTTGTCCTGCAAAGTTTTCTAGGATTAAAATTAACTTGTTTGCGTGCTTTTTTAATCCACGAGGTTTAATAATACTTTCAGTATCAAAATTGCTTAATAAAGCATACTCTTGGTTTAAACTTTTTTTAGTTTCAATGCCCGAAAGCTGAGAGCTAATAGTTTTAATTAATACTAAATCTTGATCTGATTCATGAAGCATCCGCTCAAGTTCAAATCGAGCATCAGCATACACTCGCTCCACCAGTTTATAACTATAAACCCAATTCATTATTACCACCTAGAAAGGCTATGCTAAAACATCACAATAAATGGGCTTCGCCCTAGCTATTAGCC
>JBEANW010000353.1:0-4702 GCA_041165225.1 Cyanobacteriota bacterium
TCAAGAATGGACTTGATTATTTGAAAGCAGTTCATTGATAAATAACCTTTAATAAATGAGGTGAGTCTACAGTTATAGAGTTCCCTAAAATTCCTCTTAAACAAATATTTCTGCTTTTTTAGCGTCAAGAAATTAGTTGAAGTAAAGCGATCGCTACTCTACGATAAGATAAAATTATCCAGCGATCGTCGAATAAAATGCCTATAGATTCGAGCCTTTACCCCGATAATTGGAACAGCCTAGCATTATCAGTAAAAGAAGCTGCACGATGGCGATGTAGTTGCTGCGGGAAGAAATGTTATGAGCCAGGAGAACGACCAGAAGATTTAACACGTTCGGAGTGGACGGCGGATATATTGCAGGTTCACCATCGCAACCATGACACGAGGGATAATCGATTATCTAATTTGATGTGTGTCTGTGCTGCTTGTCATTTGAATTTACATCGGGGGCGGTATAGCAGCGTTAGTGAGGGTCAATTGTCGTTATGGTAAATGCGATCTAATACGGCTACAATGTACCATATAAGATACAGTCAACTAGGAGCAAAGATTGAAAAGATTACCAGCCAAACGGACATCTTACGGTGGCGAAATAGTTCGCCACCTGTGTCCTCAAACATGAACGATAATCCTTACACTGGCTCTAGCTTTGATGATTTCTTACAGGAAGAAGGGCTACAGGTCGAATGTAGTGCAATCGCCATTAAACGGGTACTAGCCCGCCAGCTTGAAAAGGAAATGAAGCGACAAAACCTAACTAAAACCGAGATGGCGAAGCAGATGCAGACCTCCAGGGCGCAGTTAGATAGACTACTCGACCCAGAAAAAATCGGGGTTTCCATTGAGACTATGACCAGAGCAGCGTCGGTGGTGGGTCGTCAACTACGAATCGAATTGGTTTAAGTGGGATAATACAATTAAAAAGGAAGCCTCCCGACTGGACATCTAGAAGCTTCCCCAAGTAAAAACCTATTAAAAGTATAACAATGAGTAACATCCAAATCGAAACCGACCTCAAAGAAATTCTACAGGAATTGAAAGAGGGACAAAAAGCAATCCTGAAAAAAGTTGAGGAAACTAACAACAAAGTTGAAGACATCGACAAAAGATTAGTCAGGGTGGAGACTAAGCTCGACGGCACGTTAGAAGATATCAAAGAAATTAAAGGCTCACAGAAAGCTCAAATCTGGACGCTGATAGGTATTTTAATTACTGCTGTAGGTGGTTTTATCGTGGCGGTGGGTCGTTCCGTTTTTACATTTAATACTTAATTTTCAGTCATTATGGATAGGTTATTCTTTTTAGCCTATCTATACATCAAAACCCCCTATATTGATGCTCACTTTTAAATACGTCCGTATTAATGACTAATCAGAACAAAGTTACTAATGCCAGTTGCGATCGCGATTTAATTTTGATTTGGTTAGGTGGCAAATCGAACACCACCCAAGTTAGTTACAACAGTACGGTTACTAAGTTCATCGAATTCATTGCCAAACCTTTAAGTGAAGTGAAGTTAGAGGATTTGCAGCTATGGGAGCGGGGATTAAAGGCTCGATTTAAGCTTACCACCGTGGCAAACAAAGTCCTAGTGATTAAGTCCCTGTTTAGCTTTGGGGTGAAAACTGGTTATTTAGCTTTCAATGTGGGCAGCTTCTTAAAGACTCCTAAAGCCAAGGAAACTATAGCTGAGAGGATTCTTGATGTATCTGATGTCAGAGGATTGATTAAGTATGGGGTCAAGAATGAGCGCGATCGCTTGATACTATCTCTAATGTATGGCTGTGGTTTGAGAGTTAGTGAGGCGATCGGTTTAACTTGGGATGATTTTAAAAAGCATGGTGACGGCGGTAAAGCGACGGTGTTTGGGAAGGGCAGTAAAACTAGGATGGTGTTGATACCAGATAAGTTATGGCAGCAGGTCAAGGAGTTTGAGAAATATCATCGAGTCAATCAGTATGTGTTTATTAGTCGTAATCATAATCAGATGGAGCGTAGCGTAGTGCATCGGATGATTAAACGGGCTTGTAAACGGGCTGGGATTGACCCCAGAGCATCGGCACACTGGTTAAGACATTCTCATGCTAGTCATAGTTTAGAGGCTGGATGTAATTTGAGGTTGTTGCAGCAGAGTCTTGGTCATGCGAGTGTGACTACTACTGAGAGGTATCTGCATATATCGCCTGATGCTGGGAGTAGTCAATTTATTGATTTTTAGATGGTTTGGATTGGGAAGGGCGATCGCCCTTATGCAGTAGCGAACTTCTGTTCAATTTCAGTTACGCTATCTACTCGTTGCCAGTTAATGTCTAGACCTTGTAGTAGAGTAATCGCCATACTAATCAGGTGTTGGGGATAGATGCGTTGATTAGGGGTAGTGGTTTGGGGCTGACAATCTCTAAGGTCTTTCGCGCGATCGCTTAACCATTGATGCTGATAACGGCTAATTTTGATGTTGATGGTGGCAGATACTTCATTTTGTTCTAGGCGATCGCTGTGTGCTGCTGAACTGTCGAGGTCACTATTTTGAAGTAGATCGATGGCGATACCAACGAGATGTTGAGGATAGACCCTTGCCGATGGGGGGACGGGTTGAGCGCTGTTTTGTCTGACCTGACGGGCAGTATTGGCTAGCCATTGTCTTTGGCTGAGGGGGATTTTAATATTGATCCCTGTTAATTGAGTATTTTCCTTTCTCGCTGTGGTTCTTGTTGCTGTCTTCTGCTGCTCACTATTGCTTGGCTCAGGTTGAATTTCCGTAGCGGGGGAAAGGGAAGCTACATTAGCAGCATTGTCGAAGTTGGAAAAATTAACTGCAACTGCCTTACTCACTAGGGTGACATCCTCTGTAATGTTCATCGACCCAAAACGTTTGAGCATTTCTAGCTGCTTAATCGCTGCATTGATGGCAAACATTTGATTGTGGTTCAAGGTATGAAGGGATTTGAATAGTAATTCGTCTACTGGTTGGTGCGAACCAATGTGCATAATACGTCCATGAGAACGGATGCTGATAATTAGCTTTTCTAGTTCAGCTAGGACTGCTGCCACCTCTGGATCAACTTCTTTTTCGGTTACTTGGGGTTGAATGGTGTTTCTACTCGCAGTCATCCATTGAACTATCCAGCGATTGACCTTAATCCGAAATGGAATTGATATCCATTGAGCCAAATCTATAGCTACTTCGGGATGTACCCAAGTACTTTGTTGAGAATTACCACCCCTAAAAGCCACTACCAGAGCCGATGTGTAATTACTGCACGTCGGGTTATTGACAATGATATTGAGTCCTAAATCTTCAGCCAAAGCTTTGACATATTTTTTTGTATTAGAGGATCTCCAGTAATACCGCCATTCTTTATTATTGGCTTTGCAAACTTCAGTAGCGTTGATATAACCATCTTGAGGACGTTGGTTAACCTGTACGCCGTTTACTTCATGAACTATCATTCTCATTGTGAACCTCTGTGTTAGGTTTACTTCCCCTGGGTTTTAGTCATTACCAGTGACCAGCCACGAGGGGAGTTTTTTTTATCCTACAACGAGAAGGGGAACTAGGGCGATCGCTAATCTTTTTTATCTATACATTAGTCGTAACTAGAAGAATTCATATAGTGATCCATTAGCTCTTCCTGCTGTAGATCGTCATCTGTTTCGTCATGAGCTTCAAGGATGACACTTTTACCTTGATCAAAAGCATAATCATAAGCCTCTGACTTTTCTTTAGAGCCAGAGTGATTAATATCAATATTTTCGTCAAAAATCTCCCAGAGTTTTTTCCAATGCCACTTTTCCAAAGAACTTACCTCATACCAACCACTGCTGCGAGAGTTTAAATCCTCGATCATGCTTTTAATCCAATTATCAAACTCTTCTTTGTTTCTAGACATAGGAAAAACTGAAGTTAACTAACCAGTAAAATTGTGTATTTAAGCTGTAGTCATAGAATTCCCTAAAATCTTTAGTTAATCTCGCCCTACTTCCCATCCCGAATATCCAGCGTCACCTCAGCGGTAATACTTCGCTCATTCTGTCCGAGTATCTTCACCCGTCTTATCTTTCCCCGATATGGCGAAAAAACGCTCTTTTGCTTATCCAGTTCATCATCAACAGCATCCAACTGAGTCTGAAGCGAGTTAACTTGCTCCTGCTGCTTCTGCATCAGAGTTTGATAGTCCGACACTTTCAATGAGTGTTCATACTGTTGTTTTTGATAGTTGAGTTTAGCTTCATCGAGGGAGGCGATCGCTTTCTCGACATTAATTGAAGCTTCTAATTCTCGGCGTTTTAAGTCGGCTAATTCCTGTACTTTCTCCGACTCAAATACTTGAACGTGCCAGGGATCTTTGAAGTACAATTTCTCATCGAAGTTATTTAGCTGCTCCACGATCGCATCTAAATTAAACTGAGCCTGTTTGAGGGTGACTAGTTCGGTTTGAAATGAAGGTGATGGTACTGGTTTTAGTTGATTGAGGGGTAATTTAGCTCTGGTGAGGGAGTCTGCTAATCTCTGTTTCTTGGCTTGTAGCTTGGCTTTTTCGGTAGTGCGATCGCTGATAATATCTCCAGTATTAATTCTCTGTCCTTCTTCTACCTTGAGGTCTGAGAGTTGGCTTAAAACTAGGGTGATAGTGTGACGATTTGGGGTAGATTGGGTAGGCTCTGGGGCAATTGGGGCAATTGGGGCGATTGGGGCAGTG
>JBEANW010000354.1:0-5007 GCA_041165225.1 Cyanobacteriota bacterium
CTATCTTCTTCTCTGTTTAAAAAGATTCTCAGCTTTGCTCCCATCTCGATTTCCTTGATTTGCCTGGTCTTTGACTTTAATTATCTTTACATACTTTAGTTTTTAAATCCCTCTCTACTTATTAGTTGCCACAGTATCCCCAATCAAACTAGATTGTGTGCCACCGAAAATCACTTCTGGCTGGCTATAGTGTTTAAATTCCAACAAATTGTGGAAAGGATCTTCCAGAAAAAAACAGTGGTGTTCCAATTCCTGATGGGGAAAACGTAATTTTGGTGCGTGATAGAAGGTAATGTTTTTAGCTTGAGCGCGATCGCATAGTTGTTGCCAAGCTAATTTAGTGGGCAAGATTAAACCAAAATGTCTAGGATAAATTCCAGTCTGCTTAGTCAATACATCTTGGGTCACATGAGCCACTAATTGAGTACCGTAAAAATTAAAGATGACTGCTGAGTTGTTTTCACGACCGACGGCACAACCCAAATTCTCGGCGTAAAACTCTTTAGCTTGAGCTACATTGCTGATGGGAATAGCTAAGTGAAAAATAGCAGTAGTCGTCATGGTTTCAGTGTAGTCATTCCAAATTAGCTTCCGTATTTTAAAATTTAGTAATCTAATAACACTCTGACCCATTCGGGAGGACGAGGGATCGGATTATCTAAGCGATCTAGTAGCATTAAGGCTACTAAGTGGACGGCAAATAAATAAACTAGGTTCTGAACAATGATCGAGCCAATAGCGAGAGTTTGAATCAAAGCGAAATTTGGTTCCGCCAAAATTCCTAATTGAAAAAAACCCCAATCTAGAAACTTAGTAATTTGGGTGATTACATATACCCAGAGATTTTCGCCGATCAAAATGGAGTTGAGCCAAAAACGAAAGAATAACCCCAAAGTGCCGAGCATAGCACCGGTCGCAATGGATACCAGCCAGCTAAATTCACGCTTCCAGCATATTCCTAAGACCACTCCCATCAACCCATAAGGCATCAAGAAAAATACACTACGGGTGGGACCCATTAAGACCAACAGCAACAATGAAGAAACAACTGCCGCCATCCAGGAAGCACGATTACCTCGTCTTAAACAGATTAAAGCAATGGGAATTGGGAAGAAAATCTTGAGGATTGGCCCAACGGGAAAGTAAAAATTAATCAACCAAACCAAACTGGCTGTACTAGCTAAAAAAGCAGTTTCCACCATCACCACTGTGTTAGTAGTGACTTTAGTCTGTTTAGCAGCTTTTGTTCGAGAGGACACTGGATAGGTATCATTTACCCTAGCATCCTCTTGAGCAACTTGATCGACCTGATCAACCCAGTTAATTTCGTCTTCATCAACCTGATTAGTCACGTCAGACAATGGATCTTGATGATCTTCTCTGGACATAGGAATTTGATTGGCTAAACCAAAGAAATATTAGAGGTTTGAATATACTAGCAGATAGTGTCTTCTAACGCTGGTAAGTCGGGAATACGCATTGAATCGGCATTCCTTTCAATTAAACCTTTTTTTTCTAACTTAGTTAATACCCTGGTAACAGTTTCTCTAGCTAATCCACTTAAGCTACTGATTTCGCGGTGGGGTAAGTTTGGGATCTCCGTGCCTTTTTCCCCTTCAGTTCCCTGTCCTTCCACCAGAAACAAAATGGCATCAGCAACTCTTGAGATACTACTGGCTTCTCGCAATTGTAACCGTCGATTGACTTGTCGCAGACGCTTTGCCATCAGTTGAACTAACTGGACTCCAGCCATCGGCTCAGTGGTGATTAAGTTCACAAAATCCTCGGCGGGTATTCTCCCAATCAAAGTTTTGGTTAGGGCGATCGCATCAGTAGAACGAGGCATTTTGTCCATTGCTGCCATTTCTCCAAAAATTTCTCCCCTGCCTAAAATATTTAAGGTAACTTCTTTGCCATCCAGATTATAAGTACGAATTTTCACCCATCCTTCGAGAATAAAATACACTGATCCACCCCAATCATTCTCTAATAAAAGTACTTGATTAGGTGGGTGGGAGATAGTGACAAAATGAGCAGCTATCTTATGAATACTTTCTTCTGGTAAATCTGACATAAAGGGAACTAATTGGATTAGTTCGTCATGATTGATATTGGACTCTAGATAACGAGATTGATCTTCCATGGAGAGTTGAACTTCCAGTTCTCTATAAACATCTTCTTTGTATCATTAATAACTGGATAATAGCCCTAGTGAATATAGCTAGAAGAAAGCTGAGAAAGTTTTTATTTCAGTGATATGTAGGAAATAGAAATAAAAACTTTCTATTTAAAAGCCAAATATAACTACTTTTATTAATGGCAAGTACTCTGAACGAAATCAACTGTACAGTATACTATTCAGCTAAAAATAGGCTTGATAACGATCAATTTAGAGATGGTCGAGAACAAAATACATCTAATCTTCAAAGACGAGATGTTTTTTGGTGAAGATTTGGTGAAGAGCGGTTTTTTTAATGGTAATTTAAGAGTCTTTGAAGAAATAATATTGCATAGAGAGCATGATCAGGCTGTATTGATAACTAAACTTATATTTTATTAAATTTTTATTCTATGACTTCCCCTACTAATCTTTACCCCAGAAATATTAGGGTTTTGCCTTTGCGGATGGAACAACCATCTCATCCTTCCGTGGTTAGCAAAGTAAAACGGGGGTTAGATATACTTGGTGCTATTGTCGGATTGATGATCACGGGTTTGGTTGCTGTTCCTATTGCGATCGCCATGTACTTTGATGATCCAGGTAAGATCTTGTATAGTCAAACCCGTTGTGGTTTTGATGGTCAACCTTTTACAATGTGGAAGTTTCGCTCCATGATTGCCAACGCAGAACAAAAGAGGCATCTAGTGGAAAATCAAGCCACGGGGCATATTTTTAAAAATGAGAATGATCCTCGAGTTACGAAAGTTGGTCGTTTTTTACGTCGTACTAGTATGGATGAATTTCCTCAGTTTTGGAATGTACTTAAAGGGGAGATGAGTTTAGTGGGTACTAGACCACCCACTACTGCTGAAGTAGCCATGTATGAAGCACATCACTTTGAACGCTTGAAAGTGAAGCCTGGAATTACAGGAGAATGGCAGGTCAGAGGTCGCTCAGAAGTATTAAACTTTGAAGATATTGTGCGGATGGATGTGGAGTATCAGCAAAAGTGGTCTTTCTTCTATGATCTTAAGCTGATTTTACAAACCATTGAGGTCGTCTTGGCACGAAAAGGAGCTTGTTGAATTTGGAATCTGGAACACACTATGATAGGACTTCCAGATTTTACTCAGCAACTGGCAAATATTTTATGAATCTACCAACTTGGATTACCCTCTCCCGTCTTCTGGGGCTTCCTTTTATTCTTTATCTACTTAACTACCCCACAACAGACAACCGTTGGCTCTGTGTGGGGATTTTTGTGGTTGCAGCAGGGACTGACTGGGTAGATGGTTATTTAGCCCGTAAACTCAACCAGGTGACAGAATTAGGTAAATTTCTCGATCCCCTAGTGGATAAGCTTTTGGTTTTAGGTACTTTTTTGGCATTGATTGAACTGCACCTTGTCCCTGCTTGGGGAGTATTCATTATTTTGGCTAGAGAGTTAGCGATCGCAGGATGGCGGGTAAACCCCCAACTAACAGGTAACAGCAGCATTTCAGGAGCAAATACCTGGGGAAAACTCAAAACCGTCATGCAAATTGTCGCGATCGCTTTTTTAATTGCCCCTCTGCCTCCTCAATGGCAGACCGGGACTAGTATTTTGTTTTGGTTAGCAGTGGCCATCAGCCTCATTTCTGGCGGAATTTATATTTTGCCTAATATTTCATCGTCTAAAGAGAAATCGATTGCCGATTGATCTCTTCCTGAGGCTAGATAATCATGGTGGAAAGAATCTTGTAAACCAGATAGCAGGTCATACTGTGGCTGCCAATCCAAATCTTTTTCTGCCTGGTGGATATCAGTGAAGAAGTGCTGTTGACGCATCGGGAAAGCCTTCTGTTTACCAAAGTCAAACTGAGTAGGATCGTAATGAACTAGTTTAATCTCCTCTGGCGATTTCCCCGCAGCTTCGCCACAGCCAGAGGCTAATCCATCAAAAGTTGAGTAGCGATCGCCTGAAATATTATAAATTTTGTTAATTGCCATCTCATTGCCCAAAATCTTCGCCATGGCGATCGCCAAATCTTGAACATGACCAAACTGAGTCATATATTTGCCATTACCAGGAATGGGTATAGGGCGATCGCGAACCAGGCGGTCAAAGAACCAGGCTTCCAGATCGTTATAGTTTTGAGGGCCATAGATATAACAGGGGCGTACTGATGTCCAAGGAATCCCTGACTCGGCGAGATAGGCTTCAGTGTGATGTTTCCCCTTGTGACGACTATTAGGGTCTACTGGATCACCTTCTCGGTGGGGCATTTGCTCTGTAGGCAGGTATACCCCCGCCGAACTAACATAGACAAAATGTTTTACCCGACCATTAAAGATTTCTACCAGAGGTTGAGTATCCTTTAACTCTCGACCGTTGTTATCAAAGATGGCATCAAAGTTTTCCCCTGATAGTTTCTCTTCGAGTTGCTGAGGATCTTGGCGATCGCCCTGAATTTGTTGCACCCCTGGCACTGGAGTAGGATGATTACCCCGATTGAACAAGACTACCTCGTGTCCCTGTTCAACCAAAACCTTGGTTAGGTAAACTCCAATAAAACGAGTCCCCCCCATGATTAAAATTCGCATGACCTACCTCTTACTTAGCATTATTTTTAGGACTAACAAGTCCATCCTAAAACGTTGCCGACCATTAGTTACTAATTGCTTGTTTCATATATTTTCCCCAAAGACTCGCAGCTTGATAGCTACTGCCACTGGTGGGAGAGTTATCATCATTCCCTAGCCAAATCCCTGTTACCAAGTCTCGATCTTGAAAATAGCCAATAAACCAGAGATCGACGTTTTGGTCCGTTGTTCCCGTTTTTCCTGCTTCCCCCTGATCGAGATAA
>JBEANW010000355.1:0-5623 GCA_041165225.1 Cyanobacteriota bacterium
AAGACGTTTGTCTTCTCTTCCACCTGTGCCACCTATGGTATTCCTGATTCTGTACCGATTACCGAAGATCAATCCCAAAATCCCATCAATCCCTATGGTGCGACGAAGTTGATGGTAGAAAGAATTCTTCAAGACTTTAGTCACGCCTATGATTTCCGTTCTGTATGTCTGCGTTATTTTAATGCTGCGGGAGCCGACCCTGAAGGTAATCTGGGGGAAGACCACAATCCTGAAACTCATTTGATTCCCTTGGTATTGCAAACAGCTTTAGGTCAGCGGGAATCGGTTTCGGTCTTTGGTACAGACTACGACACCCCCGATGGTACTTGTATCCGAGACTATATCCATGTTTTAGATATTGCCCAAGCTCATATCCTCGCCTTGAAATATCTTTTGGGTAATGGGGCAACAGATGTTTTCAATCTAGGTAATGCCAGTGGTTTTTCCGTTAAGGAAGTCATTGAGACAGCGCGGAAAATTACAGGAAAAGAAATCAAGGCTGAATTTAGCGATCGCCGTCCTGGAGATCCTCCAGCCCTAGTCGGCAGTGGTGCAAAAGCGCAAAAAATTCTTGGTTGGCAACCTGCATACTCTAACCTCGATGATATTATTTCCCATGCTTGGCAGTGGCATCAGAAGCGCCATCAGTAAAAGGGCTTTGCTCCAGCTATTAGCTGTTAGCTATGAGCTTCAAGAGTGAAGAAGATAAAATTAAATTGTAGGTTGGGTTGAGGCACAAAACCTGCTTGACTGACAAAATGATTAGAGACTAAAACAAAGACTAGGTGAGAAGCAGAGCCTGATTTAAGCTGATAAGTTATCACACTAATTGGCAAAAACGATGACCGTCACTTCCCGCCTTTATGATGATTATCAAAAGAAAAATCGAGAGATTCCTATAGCTAGTAATAGAGAGAAGATTATTAATCAAGATCGATCACAGAGTGCAATGGTAAGCAAAGTTGCTGCTGCCAATGCCGCTGATGTCCGAACGTGGTTCCACATTGTCCAGTCAGTCAGATATCTTACCCAGAGGCTTGCACCTTCAGTACTACTCGGTTCGACCTTCGCCAAGGCATCATTTAACGGTACATTAAATACCATCGTCACTAGAACAGTCCCAATCAGATAGAGTAAACTGCCGAACAGTAAATAAGCAGAATTTGGTGGATGCCATTTGAATAAAGAAGCGAGGGATAAGTAGATACAGGCGATCGCCGTTCCCAGAAACACGCTCATAAACCACGGATTGATTACCGTGATATTGATCCATTGCATGGCTGCTATGCCCTCCTTCGGTTGGAGTTGTGCCAAGGCTTTCATTACAAAGGTCGAAAAGGCAAAGAAGATGCCAGCCACTAGCCCGCAGCCCAATGCCGCCAAAAGCCTCAAGGCAAACGGAAGTAAATCGAATGTTTTCATAAACCCTCCTAAAGAAAAACCTGAAAGCGATCGCCCAATATTCCGTTCAATAGGACAAACCAGGTGTCTGGTGCAGATAGGAATCATCCGTTAATTGTTTCAACATAAAATCGGCAACATCAGCACGGGAGATTTCGAGTTTAGATATTTTGTCGTTGCCAGAAAAGCCATGCCGATATTCACCCGTAAGATTTCCATCTACAAAAGCACTGGGACGAACGATAGTCCAATCCAGGTGGCTTTGCTTAACATAATCCTCTTGCAGAGCATGGTCGGCAAACACTTGACGCAAGAGAAATCCAAACATCACATATTTCCAGAAGAAATTCAGATTTCTCCAACTATCTCCCACTCCCAGAGTGGTTTGACAAATTAAACGTCGGACACCTGCTTTCTCCATCCCACGAATAATCTGTTGCGTCCCCTCCGAGCGAATTGTCCCTGTCCTCTTCTGACCCGATCCGAGAGTACACACCACAGCATCTTGACCTTGTATTGCCTTCTCCACCTCTGCCAGATCCAGCACGTCCCCTTGAACGATCTCTAGATTGGGATGATGGATGCCGAGTTTGGCGCGATCGCGAACAAACGCCGTAACATTGTGTCCCTGTTCCAAAGCTTGCTTGACTAGCTCGCGACCGATACTTCCTGTTGCTCCAAAAATAAGCACCTTCATTTTTGCTTTTCTCCTCTACGTTATCAATCGCCATCCAAATAAGCGAACTTTCCTGATTCATCATCATTCCAGTTTAGATACACGCCTCATGCTCGACTATCAAATTCCTTTGAAACTATCAAAATCTTGCGATCAATTTTTAATGATTTTTAGTTTTCTGAAAATCCTTATGAGGCTTAAGTCCTAAACCATCAGCATAAGCGATTGCTTTTGAGCAAAATTGCGATCGCACTGGTTACTCTTTTGGCTCATCATTTGCGACACGAAGTTAGTCCTTTAGGGCAAGCCAATTTTACTTATGTTTGTGGGTAGGCAGAAGTCTTAGGATAGGGCGACAAAAACCAAAAATCCTAGGGAAAAAAGAATAACAAAGACGAGCAGTTGAAATTCAAAACTCATCAGCATCTTCTTGGTTCTGCTAGTGTGAATATTGCTGTATCTTGAATTTCTCTGCTGTTGAAAGGTTGAATGTTGCTGTCTAACATGGTTTCTTGCTAGTAAACGCTCCAATTCATCTGGCTCTGTTTTTGGAAAGGATGGTGATGGCAGAGCTAAGATATTAGCTACTGGAACTACTTCAACTGGGCTGATTGATTCTAGGCTTGTTTGCTGATCTTTGGGGACTAAAGGTGCTAATAACTCCGACTTAAACGCTGAGTATCCCTGATGGACTAATTTGATTGACCATTCAAGTTCTTCAGCCGATACACTTTTGAGTAGATATCCTTTAGCGTTTGATGCCATTGCTTGACTGACGTAGTGTTCATCCTCATAGCTACTGAGCATAATCACTTTGATCTGAGGAAACTGAGTCGCGACTTTATGGGCAACTGTGATCCCATCAATGCCAGGTAAATTTATATCTAGTAATACTATATCTGGTTGAGTAGCTTCTATTTCACTTAATGCACTCTCTCCATCTTCAGCAAAACCGATTAGTTCAATTTCAGCGGAATTTTCTAGTAATACTTTTATGCCTTTGCGAATGATATTTTGATCATCGACTATTAAGGTACGAATCATATTAAGCGAATTTAGAATAAAATAAAATACTGAAAAAAGTATATATATTGCTATTTTACATGGAATTTTACCATCATACTAATGATATCTTGTCTTGAAAAGCTATGGACATCATAAAACAACTAAATACACAGTAAATTCACCTAAAATCCACATATTATCGACATATAAAATAGGTGATTTAGTAATAGATAATCTCGTGATGTTGAGGAAAATTTATCTAGTTGCGAACTTTCGGGGAATCAAAACCGATAAAATAAGTAATAGTAAATTGTTTTCTACCGAGCAAAAAATCTATGACTAGTGCTGCACCAGCCAAGACAGAGTACGAAGCAATTATTGGCTTAGAAACTCACTGTCAATTAAGCACCGAAACCAAAATATTTAGCCGCGAATCTACCAAATTTGATGGTGATAATCCCAATGTCAATATCTCGCCAATTTGCTTGGGTTATCCTGGGGTACTTCCTGTCCTCAACGAGAAAGTATTGGAATATGCGGTTAAGGCAGGGTTAGCCTTAAACTGTCAAATTGCCCCTTATAGTAAATTCGATCGCAAGCAGTATTTTTATCCTGATTTACCCAAAAATTATCAAATTTCCCAGTTTGATCTGCCGATCGCGGAACATGGTTGGGTAGAAATTGAAATTGTAGAACAGCCTAACACTGAACCCATTCGGAAAAAAATTGGCGTTACTCGGCTGCACATGGAAGAAGATGCTGGGAAATTAACTCACGGAGGGAGCGATCGCCTTGATGGTTCGACCTATTCCCTCGTAGACTTTAACCGTGCGGGAATACCCCTGGTGGAAATCGTTTCTGAACCCGATCTGCGGACTGGGAAAGAAGCAGCCGAGTATGCTCAAGAAATTCGTCGGATCATGCTTTATTTAGGCATTAGTGACGGAAAGATGAATGAGGGTTCTCTACGGTGTGATGTGAATATTTCTGTGCGCCCTGTGGGTCAAAAAGAGTTTGGTACTAAGGTAGAAATCAAAAATATGAACTCCTTTAGTGCGATCCAAAGGGCGATCGAGTATGAAATTGAAAGACAGATTGAAGCGGTGGAAAATGGCGAGCCGATTTATCAAGAGACTCGTTTATGGGAAGAAGGTACTCAACGCACTAAGAGTATGCGTATGAAGGAAGGTAGTAGCGACTATCGTTACTTCCCTGAGCCAGATTTACCCCCCATTGAAGTATCCACGGAACAGCTAGAAAGCTGGAAAGCAGAATTACCCGAACTTCCTATTAGCAAACGTTACCGTTATCAAGCAGATTTAGGTTTGTCTGCTTACGATACTAGAGTCTTGACGGACGATCGCGCTGTGGCTGAGTATTTTGAAGCAGCGATCGCTGCGGGGGCAGATACTAAGCAAGTTGCTAACTGGGTTATGGGAGACATTGCTGCCTACGTCAAGAGTAATAATCTCAGCATTACAGAAACCGAACTTAAACCCGAAATTCTGGCGGAATTAATTAGCTTGATTACGGAAGGGACAATTAGCGGCAAAATCGGCAAGGAAATCTTACCTGAACTGTTAACTAAAGGTGGTTCAGCTAAAGCTTTGGTTGAGAAGCAAGGCTTGATCCAAATTTCCGATACAGGAGAAATTGAGAAAATTATCGACGAAGTTATTGCCGCTCATCCCCAAGAACTAGAACAATTTCGTGCTGGTAAGACAAAGCTAAAAGGCTTTTTTGTCGGACAAATTATGAAACAGACTGGTGGACGTGCCGATCCTAAACTGACCAATCAATTGTTAGGTAAAAAATTACAGGGATAGCTATCATAGACCTCGGCGTTGCTGATTTGAAGCATAAAGCTGAAAAGTAACTTGTTTGTAGCTCTAAGCTCTAAGCTTTTTAGTTGATTTGCTTGGTTATATAAATCATAGAATCATACCTCGATTCTGCAACGCTCGAATCGTTAACAACCAACGAGATGATAATAGTCAAGAGGTAACTAGTGACCAGTAACTAGGATGGCAAAGAGATCTTTGAATTTGAAACAGAAAGTTTTTGCATCACTCCGAACTCCGAACTCATCTATTACGAACTCAGCTATTTTTTTGGCAATTAGGTTTAATTATTCTATTGCTGATAATTATTACCACATCGCTTTTACAGTGGATATTGTTCCCGACCGAAATTTTATCTGGTGCAATTCAATTACTTAATGGGCGTTTGATTCAAGAAGGAGCGACCATTCACCAAGATTTTTGGTCAAAAGAAACGCCGTTAGTTTTTTACTTAAACAGTTGGACATTTCAGGTTTTTGGACAATCGGTTATTGCAGCAAAAATAGTCAGTATAGCTATTTACTTACTGATAGTAACGGGAATTTTCTGTTATTATCAAAAATTCAAGCAACACAGCAGTTTAGTAATTATTCTTCTAACCCTTTGTGCTGCTTATTTAACTCTTTTTAATCTTCTCCAAACAAAATGGATAGCCTACAGCATCTCTTATCTAGCCTATCTTATTTATCTGCTTAGTTAT
>JBEANW010000356.1:0-9151 GCA_041165225.1 Cyanobacteriota bacterium
AATCAAGTCAAAAGCTAAAGCTAAATAAAGTTCAACATAATTAATCTTATTTGCTCAACTGACAATTATATTTTTACCTAATTATCAATTTATATGAATAGAAGAAGCTTACTATCAACCATTGGCGTATTCTTTTTGAGCTTAATCTTAACTATTAGCTGTTCCCAAGCTCCTAAAGTTGCAGATGTGGAAAAACCAGCTGCTGCCCCTGAAGAAAAACCCATTGTGATTGGCTACAGTAATTGGTCTGGCTGGTGGCCTTGGGCGATCGCTGAACAAGAGGGGATTTTTGCCAAGAATAACGTCAACGTCGAAATGAAGTGGTTTGATGGCTACATTGAATCAATGGAAGCTTTAGCGGCAGGACAATTAGACGGTAATTGCCAAACCCTCAACGATACAATCTCTTTCGTTGGCGGTGCAATTCATGGAGAGGTGGCAGTATTAGTTAATGATAATTCCGCTGGCAATGACAAAATTATTGTTACCAAAGATATTAATCGAATTGAAGATTTAAAAGGCAAAAAAGTTGCCGTAGAAGAAGGTGTGGTAGACGATTTTTTGCTATCTTTAGCTTTAGAATCTAAGGGCATGAAACGAGACGATGTAGAAATTGTCCCCTTAGAAACTGGTGCTGCTGCTGCTGCTTTCGCTTCAGGACAAACTGATGGGGTGGGTGCTTTTCCGCCATTTTGGTTGACAGCAATGAAACGGGAAGGTTCTAAAGAGTTGGTTTCTTCTGCGGATTTTCCTGGAGCTATCCCCGATTTACTGGTAGTTAGCCAAAAGCTGATCGATGAAAAGCCTGAGCAAGTTCAAGGACTGATTAATTCTTGGTTCGATACCCTGGAATTTATGGAGCAAAATCCTGCCAAAGCTGATGAAATTATGGCAACGCGAGCGGATGTCACCGTCGAAGAGTTGCAGCAGTTTAAAGAAGGAACAAAAATGTTCACCATTGAAGATAATTTAGAAGCATTTAGCCCAGGAGACAGTATGAAACACATGCCTTTTGCTGCGTCGAAGATGGCTAAATTCATGTTAGACGTTGACTTTATTCCTGAAACACCAGATCTAACTAAGATCTTCAACGATAAATTTGTCAAAGCTTATGCCAAGGGGTAGCTATTTAGCTTTTAGCTTTTAGCTTTTAGCCAAAGGTAAAACCTGAGACTGATTTCCCCAAATCCCTATATCCCTAATACCCTAAGTCAAAACTATTTTATGTTTAGTTAGAAGGACTACTTACTGTGCAAGATGTCTCAAAAATTGTAAAAACCAGTCTCAAACCGAGTAATTTCTGGAATATGAATCAGGATATCTCTCAGCCCTTATTTTGGTCATCAACTATTTTTTCGCTGCTTTTTCCTCTGCTAACCTGGTTTTTAATTGCTAGATATGCCAAGATAGACTCGATTTTTTTACCCTCCCCTGAAGATGTGGTGGGGGCAATCGGGAACTTGTGGTCTAAAGGATATTTGATTGCAGATAGTAAAATTAGTATTTTAAGAGTCAGTTTAGGATTTATCTTCTCGGCGATTGTGGCTATTCCCCTAGGAATTCTCATGGGGACTTTTGCCAGTATTAGAGCCTTGTTTGAGCCGATTATTGGTATTGTGCGCTATATGCCCGCCCCTGCCTTTATTCCTCTGCTGATTATCTATCTAGGTATCGATGAAGCTCCAAAAATTGCGCTGATCTTTATCGGGACAGTGTTTTTTAATCTGCTGATGATTATGGACAGCGTAAAATTCGTTCCCCAAGATTTAATTGAAACCACCTACACCCTTGGGGGTAAACGGTGGCAAGTGCTGTCTGAAGTCATTACGCCGTTTATTATTCCTCGGATCATCGATACTTTTCGAGTGAATATGGCAGCATCTTGGAATTTGGTGGTGGTGGCGGAACTTTTGGCAGCATCAGAAGGTTTGGGGAAAAGAATCTTATTGGCGCAGAAGTTTTTGCGGACTGATGAAATTTTTGCTTGTCTAATTATTTTGGGCTTAATTGGTTTGGCGATCGATTTGACATTTCGCTTGTTACTTAGATTGACCTGTAAATGGGCGTTTTGAATAAGTTTTTAGTTTAATTTCATTATTGAGTAATCATTTGAAATGCACTTAAAAATATCTCAGCTACATAAGCAATTTAAGACGAAAAACGGGGCTGTGATTGCTCTCAAGGATATTAATCTGCACGTGGAAACAGGAGAATTTGTCTGTGTCGTAGGAGCTTCTGGTTCAGGGAAATCAACTTTGCTGCGCTTGATTGCAGGACTTGATTTTCCCACCTCTGGTTCGATTACTGTCGATAATGAACCTGTGATTGGGCCTGGGGCAGATCGGGGGATGGTCTTTCAGAAATATACTCTCTATCCTTGGATGACAGTGCAAAAAAATGTCGAGTTTGGTTTAAAACTTTTGGGCATTGCTAGTCAAGCACGACGGGAACTTGCCTCTTACTATTTAGATATTGTAGGTTTAAGCAAGTTTGCAAAATCTCTGCCAAAACAACTTTCTGGCGGGATGAAACAGCGGATTGCGATCGCCCGTGCTTTAGCCACTCAACCAAAAATACTCCTGATGGATGAACCATTTGGAGCCTTAGACATTCAAACTAAAGAAAATATGCAGCAATTTCTCTTAGAAATATGGGAACAGACTGGTTGTACTATTTTGATGATTACCCACGATGTGCGAGAAGCGATCTTCTTATCTCAAAGGATTTATGTGCTTACTGCCAGACCAGGAACTGTCAAGCAAGAATTTAATATTAACCTCCCAGGCGATCGCAACTATCAAATTAAACGTCACCCAAGTTTTCATCAACAAGCGGATGAAATTTTGGACTTGTTGAGAAGTATTTAGTTAAACTGGTAACCATAAACCTGGTAATAACCATCAAATTCGGTGATTTTGATTCAAAATGTAAAACATAAGCTGATTTCCCTCGCTATCAGCCTAGCTGCCGCCCTCTTACCTACATCTCTGCCCACAGCAGCAACGGCAGCGGAAAGAATCACTTTCAACATAACTCCTTTTGGTCAGTTTCAAGTTAAAGTCAAGGATCTTGAAACTTTTGTCGCCAGAGGGACAAGAACTACTGAATTGGATTATTATCTTGACCGTCTGACTCCAGAACAATTAGCCAAACTACCAAAATTATTATCCACTCCCTTAGAATTTCCTCCCCTAGCGATCGCCAATTTTAGCAATTCCACCGTTGGCGAAATCGTAATTGAAAACTTTGGCAAGGGGATTAGAAGTGAGAAGGGCAATGGTTTTTATGCCTTGAGAGGGGCAATGATTGCTGCGGCATTTGACAAGGAAGGATTGACCATCATTAACTTATTGCATCACTATCCCCTCGAAACAATTCATGTTGATCTGGGTGTACTAAGTCAATATCTTGAACGAAGCACGAAATTAGCCACCAACCGAAAAATAATTGATCGCACTTGGTTTACTTCTCATCAACCTCAATTATTAAAGGAGCAAGCCAAGCAACCAGTCGATTTGGCAATGCCTGGGAAGTATGCTTGGCAGAAACGAACTCTAACCTATAAAAATCCTCATCGTCACGAAACAGGATTGTTTGACCTTTATCAACCAAAAAGCGATTACCCTTCGGGTATGCTTCGCAAACGCCCTCTGCCTGTAATTGCCATTTCTCATGGGATGGCTTCTAGCCGACAAACTTTCGCTTATCTCGCCAAGCATTTAGCCTCTCACGGTTTTGCCGTTGCTGTCATTGAACACGAAGACATGAGTTTAGCTAAGTTTGATCGCGTTCTGGCGGGGAGAGAATCCTTTCCCGAGGCAAATAATTTAATCGATCAACCGTTAGATATAAGTTCCGTCCTTGATCGCTTAGAAGCTGAAACTAATCTTAACCTTGAGCGAGTAGGCTTAGTGGGTCAGTCTTTTGGCGGCTATAGTGCCTTGGCTTTGTCTGGAGGGACTTTAATTCCAGAAGCAAATGCCACGGAGTGTCAGCCAGAGGAATATTCCGAGGTCTTATTAGACTTATCTTCCCTGGCTAAATGCACCTTTAATCAACATTATCAATATCCAGTAAAGTTACGAGATCCCAGAGTTAAAGCCGTAATTGCCATCAACCCCATGACAAAGATTTTTGGGTTGGCGGGAATGAGCCAAGTTGAAACTCCAACCATGATCATTTCTGGCAGCAACGACTTAATTATGCCCCCAGTTGTCGAACAAATTGAACCCTTTTCTTGGCTGAATGACAACCTAGAGAAATATTTGGTTTTGGTCAAGCCAGCAACTCACTTTAGTTTTTTGCAGGAAGGTTTGGGGGTTTTACCTGTCCCCGATGGGGTGGTAGGGCCTCGTCCAATCTATGCCTACCCTGCCTTGAAAACCCTTTCCACGGCTTTTTTCCAGGATTACCTGTTTCAACAATCCCAAGCTCAGACATATCTACAAAGCGATCGCACTACCCAATTAAACAACCAAGCCTTTAATTTTTCAATTCTTCGGGATATAGATGAGAAGGCATTGGAGCAATTTGGGGATTGAGTTCGGAATTCGGAGTTCGGAATTCAGAATTCGGAGTTCGGAATTCGGAGTTCGGAGTTCGGAGTTCGGAGTTGGTTGATCTTTAAGCAACGGTTGCTAATAAAAATAAACATGAATCAAATTCCAGAAACTTTGATAATCTGAGTAGGTCTATAATTCAGCAGTCATTGCGCCATGAACAAGTCTCAACAATTGCGTACTTTAGCCGTAGATATTGGTGGTAGTGGGATTAAGGTTATGGTTTTAGACGAGGAGGGTAATCCCTTGAGCGATCGCCAGCGCCTCAAAACGCCAAACCCTGCCAAAGTCCAAAAAGTAATTGAAACCATTGAGATCCTAGCCAAGGTACAAGAATATGACCGTGTTTCTGTGGGTTTTCCTGGGGTGGTGCAAAACGGCGTGATTAAAACTGCGGTTAATCTCTATGATGATTGGCTGCAATACAACCTGGCTGCCAACTTAAGTAAATTGCTCTCTAAGCCTGTGAAGGTCGCCAATGATGCTGATATGCAAGGTTTTGGGGCAATTTCAGGTCAGGGAGTAGAGTTAGTGATTACTCTGGGGACAGGATTTGGTTCAGCTTTGTTTGTTGAGGGAAAACTAGTTCCTAATCTAGAAATGGGACACCATCCGTTTCGCAAGGGTGAAACTTACGAAGAACAATTAGGTAGAGCAGCATTGGAAAAATATGGAACCAGAAAATGGAATCTGCGCCTGGAAAAAGCGATCGCTTGTCTAGAACCTTTATTTAACTATGAAGCTCTCTATATTGGCGGCGGAGAAACTAAGCAGATTAACTGTAATTTACCTGCTAACGCCAAAATTGTTCCCAATGTTGCGGGATTATTAGGGGGGATTAAGTTGTGGACTGCATGAGTTCGATGAGTTGCAAAATTGAATGGTGTAGTTTGGGGAAAGGGGAAAGGGGAAAGGGAAAAGGGAAAAGGTGTACTTCTCGTTCTTACCAAAAAAAGCTTATAGCTTATAGCTTATAGCTAGGGCAAAGCCCTTTACTGATTACTACTCCAGTTAATGGGTAAAGGGTTTTCTTGAGTATCGTTAGTACTGGGAGGATTTGCTGTAGCTTGATCTAAGACCGCTACAACGCGATCGTATATTGCCTGGGCTTCTTCTAAAGAGTTCCCAATACTAGTTAAACCCAGCTTGCCAAATTCGGATAAGGCACCCATCAGGTGAAATACTGTGCCTGTTAAACTGCTGCTATCAAAATGTAGTCTTTCTTGGGCAATAATATCCATCAGATCGTTAGGCAACAAACCTTGATACTGAGCTTTTTGCAGGTTATCGGTGGCAATATAGTATTTTTCTTGGTTTCGTTGACTTAAGTAGTTTCCCGTATCGTAATCGAAACTGCCATTAGTCAATAATCTTAAGGTCATAAAGGGGTGGGTAGTACCACCTTTGCGGAGGTTAATTTCGATCGCCTGAAGATCCCATTCTTTAGTTTCAGGATCTTGCACGGCGATAAAGTCTACCCCGTAGCGTTCGATTGCCCCCTTGGCAGCTAGAACTTCTCCCACTTGTAGACCCATTTCCTGTATTTCAATTCGATAGTCGGCATCCGCAGGAAAGTAACACCCTTCATATACCTGTCCATCCACACCCCCTAGGATCTGATCGTGAGTGGAGATAATTTCCACTTCCCCTGATGGTCGAATATAACCTTGGACGCTGGGCGATCTCTTGACTGCTCCTTCGATAAAAGCTTCGACAATTGCCCCTAATTCGGCAATACGAGGAAAAAAAGTTGCCCAAGTTTCTCCTGTTCCTTGAAAGCTCATGTTTTCTAGCTGTTTACTCAAGGCTGCTTTGGTTTCTGCCTCATTGCTCTGACCTGGAGCATAGTTCTGAATTGATCTTAAATCTAGCAGAGCATTCCCCTCTCCCGAAAAACCTTCATTGAGCTTCACCACAATCCGCTGTAAGTCAGGCTGTCTCTGCCACAGTTGCCATAATTCCTGAATTAAATCCGCGACATTATTTACGGTATAGCTCCCGTCGGGATGGGCAATGCCCGCTTCAGCAAAAATTCGACGACTACCACTTTTAGAACCCCACTTGAGGACTTCAGGAGAGGCGGCAAGTAAGGGAATACCTAGCTTCAGGGATAGCTGTTGCTCAAGATCAGTAGAATTATAACAAACCATATAAGACCGATTCGGACGGAGGGCGCGACGAATCTTTTCCACCAGTCGAGGACGGTTTAAAACTTTTTGGGTTAAGGGTTTTAGGGAGCCATCGTAGGTGCTAATTAACAGTAGGCGATCGCGAGCATGGGAAAAGGGAATTCCTGGTAATAATTGCAGATAGTAATCAATGACGATGGGACACAAAGGCAAAGCAGTAATATAAATTACCCTAGTCAAGGGATTACGCAGACGAATTAAAGAAAATAACAGTCGCTCTTCGTAATGCAAGAACCCTGCCACCTTGTCTCCCACCTGCTGATCGACGCTAAAAGAAGGAATCACTAAAATGTCATAGTTATCCTGGTCGAAAATATCAATACTCTGCCAAAGCTGACCCTCTTCTGGCGATTTTGTCCATTCCCTTAGCTGATTTTGTAGCTGTCGAAAATGCTCAGTTGCTGTTGAATGACTGTCTACCATGACTTAGAAGGACTATACTGGTCGAGAAAACTCTAAGAGTTATGGTAACTTGCTGCGAATATCAATAGTTTCGTCTGTTTCAAGAATTAATAAGTAATGGCGTTCCTGATTTTTAGAATATCAAAGTAATTAATAACTTTCCTCTTCCCTTATGCCTAAATTATTAGTTGTTACTACCGTCCCCATTACAATTCGTAGTTTTCTCCTGCCTTTCGTCAAACATTTCCGCAGCTTAGGTTGGCAGGTGGATGGAATGGCTCAGGGAATTTCAGCGGATCAAGATTGTGTGGCGACGTGCGATCGCATTTATGATATTCAATGGTCACGGAATGTCTTCGATCCGAGAAATCTGCTGGCGGGAGTTTCGCGAGTTAAGGAAGTAGTAGCAGAAGCAAATTACGATCTGGTTCATGTCCATACTCCCATTGCCGCCTTTGTCACTCGCTACGCTCTCAAAGATCTCAAAAAAACCAAGGTCATCTATACGGCTCACGGTTTTCATTTCTATCGTGGTGGTAGCGCGGTTAAAAATGCAATTTTCCTAGGTTTAGAAAAGCTGGCAGGACAATGGACTGATTATCTAGTCACCATTAACCAAGAAGATGAAGCTGCTGCGAAAAAGCATAACTTTCTACCTGCTGAGAGGGTTTACTACACCCGTGGTATTGGAGTAGATACTGAATACTATGCCTCGGTCAAGGTTAACCCAGCAGATTTAGCACAAGTACGTCAGGAATTATCTTTATCAGATAACGATACTTTGTTATTGGCGATCGCTGAATTCACTCCCCGTAAACGACATCGAGATTTATTAAACGCTTTGGTAAAGGTAGCTAATCCTCAAGTTCATCTAGCTTTGGCAGGGGAAGGACCGATTAAGATAGAGCTGAAAGCCTTAACTAAAGAACTAGGTATAGAGAAACAAGTACACTTTTTAGGCTATCGCAAGGACATCCCCACCTTAATTCAAGCAGCGGATGCTGTCTTACTGGTTTCTCAACAGGAAGGCTTACCCCGCAGTATTATGGAAGCCATGTGCCTAAATACTCCTGTAATTGGCTCAAACATTCGCGGGACACAGGATTTATTAGAAAATGGCTGTGGTTTACTAGTCGAATTGGGGGATACTGATGCCTTGGCAAAAGCGATGACCCAAGTAGTTGAAGATCCCGACAGCTTGGCAGCAATGGCAGCAAAAGCTCAGGTAAAAATGGCGAGCTATGATCTGAAACAAATCATTCAACAATACTCCGATATCTATCAGTTAGCTTTGAATGATATGTAGCAACTAGATAACTCAAACGGAAATTCTAAGCTTTAATCGACTTCTTGAATAATTTTCCCAGATTGTTCAATTTGAATTTAGACCAAATAATCTGCTTGCGAAGCAAAAATATTAATATGCCAGCGAAGATGATGCCGTAGGTTCGCAAGCCTTCGGCTAATTCCAGGGGTGAATCTGTCATTAGGTAATCAGGCCCTACTAGTACGGTATGTAATACTGCTAAAGCCATAGCAGGTAAAGTTAACAAGTGAATTTTGCGCCAAGTTTTACCTAATTTACGCTGCATAAATTGGAAGCTGGTCACTGCCGCCGGAGTCATAATAGCCAAAGCGAGAATGCCCGCCCACAGGCCGAATGCATATTGATCAAAAATTAAGGCAAGGCTTGCCCAATTGCCTTGCAGAAAATGATTTGTAGCATAGATTGCATGAGCAAGGGTAGCTGCAAAAGCGACAATGCCAATACCGCGACGATATTGTAAAGGAGCGCTCCACCAACTTTTAATCGGACGGGCAATCAAAGCGAGCATGAGCAAGAATAATCCTGTATGTCCTAGATCATGACCTGCACCATTGATCTGAGACAGCACAATTACTCCTGTCCCAACCAGAACCCAATCTCCATAGGGAAATAATGGTTTTTCTGGCTTCGGTTGTTTGATTTTTTTGGCTGGAACTAGGGGAGGTTGAGCCGCT
>JBEANW010000357.1:0-2687 GCA_041165225.1 Cyanobacteriota bacterium
CAGTAGATGTGCGAATTACGGCTTTTGACTTTGGGAAGTATGGTGGCATTGACGGCAAAGTTCAATTTGTTAGCGCCAGTTCCTTAGCACCTGAACCACCCTACGATTTCTTCCGTTACGCCGTTAAGGTCAAGTTGGATCAAAATTACTTAATAGTCGATAATCAAAAGAAATTTATTCGCCCAGGAATGCAAGTTCAAGCGAATGTCAGAATTGATGAACATCGCACCGTCTGGAATCTGATGACCGATGAATTCTTAGGTGGAGTCAGAAACCTGAAGAAGCTTGAGTAATTGTAATTACTTATTTTCTCATTTCCCCATTCCCCTAGCTCCCTAAATCCACGCCAGTTCCTCCTCGACGGTGACCGCCAAGACTGGGCTGGCTTCGCAAGTTTGGGGGACTTTTAGTTTAATTGCTGATCCGCAAAATCTAGTCTTAGAGCGATCGCATTTTCCATTCATTAGCCCGAAACATCATTCAACCATTCTCCCAGATTTGTTTGAGTTGACATTGATCTAGCCCCCTAAATCCCCAAGCTTGGGGGACTTTTAGTTTAACTACTGACCCGCAAAATCTAGTCTTAGAGTGATCGCATTTCCCATCCATTAGCCCGAAACACCATTCAACCATTCCCCCCAAAATGGAGTCAAATTGATACCTGTGCCTGACTAAGAACTTAAAACTAAAGACTAAAAACGAAAACTTTAGAAAATATTATGATTTGCCATTGCCACAATCCTAATTGGCACACTAACGTTAACAAGGACAGTTAGGAATTTTAAACATGGGAACTATCATCAGCACCGTCAACATGAAAGGCGGGGTAGGTAAAACTACTCTGACTGTTAATCTGGCAACCTGTTTAGCTCAAAAACACAACAAGCGGGTCTTGGTTTTAGATTTAGATTCACAAATCAGCGCCACCTTAAGTTTAGTTTCGCCCCATGATTTTGCTAAGTTGCGGAAGAAAAAGCACACTCTGAGCTATCTACTAGAAAATGTGATCGATCCTAATCCTTGGCATAAGTTGAATATCGATGACATCATCGTGCCTAATATTTGTGGCATTCACGGCTTAGAATTGTTACCAGGAGACATTGAACTTTATGATGAGTATCAAGTTTCGAAAATGCTCCACAAACAAGCACTGGAGAAAGGAGAAGAAGAGTTTCAAAAAGTTTGGGATGACTTTGAACGGGTACTGATTAGTGACATGCTGAAGCCAGTGATTGACTATTATGATTTTATCATTCTCGATTGCGCCCCTGGCTATAATCTATTAACCCGCAGTGGTATTGCTGCTAGCGATTTTTACCTCCTGCCTGCTCGACCAGAACCCCTCTCCCTGGTGGGAATTCAGCTATTAGAAAGAAGAATTGCTAAACTCCGAGAAAGTCACAAGGATACCCATCCGATCAACGTTCAACTTCTGGGGATTGTCTTTATCCTCTCGGCAGGGGGATTAATGGGTAGATATTATAAGCAGGTAATGAAACGAGTTCAAGATGACTTTCTGCCCGAACAATTGTTTAGTCAATCCATTCCGATGGATGTCAATGTGGCAAAAGCAGTGGATTTATTTACCCCAGTTTCTCTGGCTATGCCTAATTCTGGAGGGTCTAAGGCATTTATGAAATTGAGTGAGGAGTTGTTGGCAAAAAGTTCAGTTAAAAAAGAATTAGCTGCTGTAACCTAAAAGCATTGAGCGACATTTATTGGCTTTCACAAATTCAGAATTCAGAGCGCTCGTTGGTTGGGAATGAACTTTTTATTCTCAGCCAATTACTTCAAGATGAATATCCGATTTTACCTGGATTTGTTTTAGGTAGCAGTTTATGGCGCGAGTTTTTATCATTTACCCGTGAATCATTATTAACCCAAGATTACGGTGCAGACTATCAAGCTAGATGCACTTTCGCTCGAAGTAGTCGCCAGATTATCCAACAGACAGCCATTCCCCAGAGGTGGCAAGCAGAGATATTTCAGGCGGCACAACAGTTAAATTCTCCTAGTTTAATTTTGCAACCCTTTGTAACTACTTCCTACGGTGAACATCTGAGAGCAAACACATTAAGAGCAAATACATTGTGGCGATCGCATACTTGCAACTGCCATCCCGAAGCTTTAAATACGGCAATTAAATCTGCCTGGTCAGAATTATTTACCGCCACTAGTCTGGTGTATTGTCAAAAATTGGGTCTAACTAGCGATTCCCTGAACTTATCTATCTTAGTTAGACCTCTAAGGAGCGCTTATGCTTCAGGGACGATCGCCATCAGGGATGATTTGATGCAAATTAAAGCTAATTGGGGTTTAGAGCCTAGTTTACTCCAAGGAGATGCTGAGGCTGATGAGTACTATCTAGACCTTGATCTGGGAGAAATAATCTCCCAACACTTAGGTCACAAAAACTATGCTTATGGCGCGAAAAATGTTGGTTTGGCTACGCCATCGAATGATTGTTTAGAGGCATATATACCCCCAGAAAATCTGACTACTACCTATGTTCTCAAGGAAGAAGCGATCGCTCAATTATGGCAACTTACCCAAAATATTCTGAAGCCACAGCCACAGATAAAATATCTAGTCTGGACTATCTTTGATGCCCCAGGCAACACCACTCCCTGTTTCTTCTTTACTCAGCTTGGCGATCGCCTCCTGTCTCATAGCGCGATCGCTGATCG
>JBEANW010000358.1:0-9573 GCA_041165225.1 Cyanobacteriota bacterium
ATAATTAGCTTCTAAGAATAATTTTTGGTGATTCATGGCATGTTGTTCATGAAATTAGATTTCGTCTACGCTAGGCGATCGCAATTTAAAAAGGCGATCGCATTTGTATATTTACGTAGTCGCACTATACTAGATAGCTTCAAAAGAGGATATTTTCTTGCCAAAATCACCAGCATTAACACTTTGACCAGGCTCTACGTCAATAAATCCGCCCCCGAAATTTGCATCCTCATAGAATCTCCATGTTTTATCGTTAGAAACAGTAATCGAGCCAGTAGCATCATTAAAACCAAATTCAGTCAAGTCTTCTATTTTTTTGTTACTGGGAAATCGAAATCCTTTTTTGTTTGATTCGGAATATAAAGTCACATCTGTAACTGTTACTGCTCCACCAGAAATAGCAGCAGCAGATTCATGGTCAATATCTTTTACAGTTTCAATGTTATAGAGAGATATGGATTGTTTATTGATCTTAGTCATTGTTTTTTTTCTGATAATTGTGAATTAATTGAAGTTGTCTACCAAAGAAGAGTTGATGAGTTAATAAATAAATAAATAACCAGCTAATGAACTTGTGCTTTGGTTTTGAACTATCTTTATATTAAAATTTAAACCCAAATAAAACATCTAACAAACGTCTACAATCTAAATCAACGAAATAAGGAGACTCTCTATCACTTTAGTTACTTAGCTAGATCAATTCATCTATGACTAAAGTTGCAATTATAGTTAATAGCAAGAAAAACAGTAAAAGTACATTTAATTAATAAAAACCGTAAAACCGTTAAATATAAAAAAAACTCTCACCAAAAAAGGTATAAGAGTTTAAGTATAAAATAATGTTGAGTATGGATAGTAACTTTAAATTAAAGTGATTCCCCAATTCCCCAATTCCCCAATTCCCTAAATTTAACTGTTCATCCGAACCCGATTATGACAAAGCATTTTGGAACACACTGAGATAAGGAATTTTGACCTCAATTCGACATCCTTCTCCTGGTGAAGTGATTAACTGAAACTGACCATCAACTGAAGTTATCCGCTCTTGCATTCCTTGCAATCCAAACCCAGTAGGTTGTTGCTGAGGATCAAAACCTTTGCCATTATCTTCTACGGTTAACCTCAATTCTTCAGAAGTAGTTTGAAGTTTTATTGTTACCTCCGTGGCTTCAGCATATTTGAAGATATTAGTTAAAGCTTCTTGGACAGTACGGTAAATTGTTTTGGCTACTGGTGTAGAAACCTGACCACAGCGACAGATATTTGTACAAATTAATAATCCAGTCCCTCGGCGAAAATCATCTACCAAAGTTTCAATCCTGGCTTCTAGAGGTGGTTCTTCTTTGGCATCTTCCCTTAAAGTGCTAATAGACTTACGTACCTCCTGCATTGCCGTTTTCCCCAATGATTGAGCCTGAGTGAGAAAAGAATGAGCCTGTACAGGTTCTTTTTCCCATAATTTAACGGCAGTTTGCATCTGAATATTTAAACTGGTAAGAGCATGACCTAAAGAATCGTGAATGTCACGAGCAATACGATTGCGTTCTTGCACCGTTGCTAGTTCTTCGATTTTTTGAGCATATTCTTGCAACTGTTCGTGAGCTTGAGCCAATTTTTGCCTAATCTGGCGTTCGGATAGTATTTTATTGGTCAACTGTAGGACAAAAAAGACCCCTAAGCCAAACACGAGGGTTTCAGCGACGATGTGCATCCCAAAATGAATTTGTTGTTCTGGATCTTGTGGTACAGTTCGTATAATATATTTGTACTGATCGCTCAAAAATAAAATAAAGACTATCCCCGTAACAATCCAACGTCCCACAAGTTTAAATAGGAAACAACTCCGCATCACGACAATTAAATATAACGTCGGCAAGATATGCAGATAGCCTAGTCTTGTGCCGTAAAAAATCAAGCCAATTTCCAGTGCCGTGTAGACAATCTTGATGACTTGGTTTCCACTAGGTAAAACTAAACCCATCAAACCTAAGAGAAATAAGATCGAGATGTGTTCTATGGGAATTGTATGACCCTGCCAAGCTTCTACTAATGCCAAAGAGCCACAACTGGCAAGCATTACCCATTCGGTAATGAGTAGAAAGCGAAATGGATTGGGGAGGAATTTCAAAGAAGAAATCATAAAAGTCACATTGGGGACATGTTCTTCTATTTAACTGCGAAATGTAATTTATTTACCACTATTGAAGGCAAATTTATCACTTTAGTGACGATTAATGATTTAGTTAGGAGACTAAAGTCTTAGGAATATATACCTAATATACAGACGAAAGTTAGAGATTCAATTATCACTTTTGTTTGAGGTGAATTCGAGACATTTTTCAGATGTTGAAATGATCTTAATTCTCTACGATTAAGACATTCAAAAACAATTCCAACTAAATGTAGACGATCGCTTTTTCTATCCTGAGTCAACTTCAATAATTTAATCTCGCTAAAAATTAAGTATTAGGTGCAAATAGATGAGAGACAGAGAGCAAGCAATAATCAAATCAATGTTGCTCAATTCAGGGGATGAAATGCGATCGCGCTATCGTATTTTACATCAGTTAGGTTTTGGCGGATTTAGCCGTACTTACCTAGCAGAAGATCTCAATCGTTTTAACGAACGTTGTGTCCTCAAAGAATTTGCACCCCAACTCCAAGAAACATTTGCCCGAGCAAAAGCTCTAGAGTTATTTGAGCGCGAAGCTGTTGTTCTTGATCGCTTACGGCATCCCCAAATTCCTCAATTTCGCCAGTTATTTCGCTATCAAGAACAGCAAGAAGAACATTTGTTTTTAGTCCAAGACTACATTGAGGGAATAACCTATCATGCTTTACTCAATCAACGTCTAGAAGCAAATAATAGATTCAGCGAAGGGGAAATCAAACAATTATTAACCCAAGTCCTGCCCATTCTAGAATACATTCATTCGATGGGAGTAATTCACCGCGATATTTCCCCTGATAATTTAATTTTACGCAACCAAGATGAACTTCCAGTCTTGATTGATTTTGGCTGTACTAAAGAAGTCGCAATTAAAACCCAATTTGAATTACACACAGTAGCTACAAATGCTTCAATACCTCTAATTGGGACGGCACTTGGCAAGGCTGGTTATGCCCCTCCAGAGCAGGTAGAACGGGGCATTGTTTACGCTCATAGCGATTTATATGCCTTAGCTGCTACGGCGGTAGTGTTGCTGACGGGAAAAAGCCCACAGCAATTAATCAATGCCGATAGTTACCGTTGGCATTGGCAATCAGAAGTTACTCTTAGTCCTAAGCTCGAATGGATCTTAAGTAAGATGCTGTCTCCTTATCCTAGCGATCGCTTTGGTAGTGCAGCCGAAGTTAGCAAAACTCTGCAAAACTCCTCCATCACAATAACTTCTCAATTCACTGCGACTGCTGCTGTTCATGCTGCTCAGAATCTTAATCAACAAAACTTCAGGAGAAAAGCCTCATTTGTCGCTAACTTACTAGCTAAATCTCTATTTTTTATTCCTTTTACCGCAGTTTTAATCTTAGGGGGATATTTATGCCTGAAAGTGGCAGATCTACCAGATCTAGATGTTGCTCCTGCGCTTTCTCAAGCCAATAATTCAGCAAATAATTCAGTAGAGGAAGCCCTACTGCAAAATCGATGCCGAGAATCCCCAGTCAACTCGCATTAGCGTTCAACAAAATCTCTCTGATCCCAACTTTTCCACGGCTGGTGCCACTAGTCGAGTTCACTTTTGCCTTCAGGCGATCGCTCTGGTAAGATTCAGCCAGTTAAGATGCAGCCAGGGAGTAACAATTTTGGGTATGAGTTTCTACCGATTAACCCGTAGAGGCGAACGGTTGTCTGCCCTTATACAGACTGTCTGTTAAATTATCTACAGCTATTTAGCAGTTGGCAAGTTTGTTTGCTTTACAGAATTGGCATAAATAGCAATCTGCGATCGATTACGTAAATTAAGCCGATTGAGAATATGGGTAACATGACTTTTAACTGTCCCCTCGGCAATATAGAGTTGTTGAGCAATTTCGCGGTTAGTACAACCACTACCAATCAAATTTAAAACATCCATTTCTCTGGCAGTTAATTCGACTAATTCAGATTGTTCGGTTTCGATATCGCTCTGATTGCTAACCATCGAGTCGAACATTTTTTCCATCAATCCAGGAGCCATTTGGCTGTATCCGCGATCGACCAATCTAATCGCCTGAGCCAACTCTTCTACAGGCATATCTTTGAGCAAATATCCTTTTGCTCCTGCTTTAATTGAATGGGCAATATAATCATCTTCATCGAAGGTACTAACAACTAAAACCTTAATATCGGGAAATCGCTGACAGATAATTCTGGTTGCTTCTCTACCATCCATGATGGGCATTCTAATATCCATCAAGATGACATCTGGTTGTAAAGCTTCTACCTGCTGAATGGCAACTTGACCATTATTCGCTACTCCAACTACTTGAATATCTGGCTCTAGATTTAACATTGCCCGTAACCCTTGACACACAAGTTCTTGATCGTCTACCAGCAAAAGGCGAATCATGATGAAAACTCCATATTAATTCAGAGAACAAAACTGAAAAAGTAAATTGTAAACTTTAGACAGAATGTTCCTCTAAATTCAGTTGATACTTCTTATATTATCTATATTGGATTTTTGATCTCTTAAGCTCATAAAACTCACCCTAAAACTCATGAAAAACTTCATATAGAAGGTTAATTTACTATTAAATCATTACTTTTACAGGACTACCCCCTCATAAGTACGAGAAACGCAATACACAATTGTTATGAATTAATGAACGAAATTTCTAATAAAATGGGTTAGGGAAAAACTTAGACTTGCTAACTATCAGCTTTAAAATTCGATTTAACATCTAGATTAATAACAGAAATGAGCAAAACCGTCGCTGAAGTCATGACTACTAATCTGGTAACAGTATCTCCTGATACTTCTCTACAAGAAGCAATTCAGATTTTGGCAGAGGGAAAAATCAGTGGTTTGCCTGTGGTTGATTCTCAGGGAAAGTTGGTCGGAATAATCTCAGAAACTGACCTTACCTGGCAAGCTACAGGAGTAGATACGCCGCCCTATGTGATGTTTCTCGATAGCGTCATCTACCTGCAAAATCCTACAAAACATAACCAGGAAGTACATAAAGCCTTGGGTCAAACTGTTGGGGATGCTATGAGCGATCGCCCAACCACTATTAAAGAGCATCAACTAGTGCGGGAAGCTGCGAGAATTATGCATGAAAAGAAAGTGCGTCGTCTTCCTGTAGTCAATGACCAGTCGGAGTTGGTGGGCATCATTACCCAAGGAGACGTAATTAAGATGATGGCAGCAGGATAAGCTTATTTACAACAGATTTTTCAACTAGTTTAAATATGAGTATTACACCAGAATCAGTCCAAGAGTTATTAAATTCCGAAGACTTTGGCGAGCGGATTCGCGGTTTAAATCAATTACGCCAGATTGATCTCGAAACTGCTTTTAATCTTGTGCAACCAATGATTACCGATAAAAATACCCGCGTGCGCTATGCTGCCGTCAGTCAGTTAGATACTTTGGGGGTTACAGACAAAGATACCTCTTTAAAACTGTTGCGCGATCGCCTTTTTAACGATCCAGAAGCTGATGTCCAAGCCGCAGCAGCCGACGCAATTGGTGGCTTAAAGCTAACGGAAGCTTTTGCCGACTTGAATAATGTCTATCATGAAACCACGGAATGGCTCGTGCAGTTTAGTATTATTGCTGCATTAGGGGAACTAGGAGAACCAGAAAGCTTTGCTCTCTTAAAAGAGGCTTTACATTCTAATAATAATCTCTTGCAAACCGCAGCAATCGGCTCTATGGGGGAATTAGGAGATCCTCAAGCGATTCCTCTCCTCAAGAACTTTGCCGAACACGAAGATTGGCAGATCCGTTTTCGATTGGTGCAGGCTCTCGGTAGATTAGGCGGGGAAGAAGCTAAGAGCATTATTACCAAGCTGGTGGACGACGAATCGGAACAAGTAGCTCAAGAGGCTAAAAATAATCTTTAAATTGCCTTTAATTGTTTTGATAGTCTGATGGGTGAAATTGAGACTCCTGGCTTAAATGTGCCAAATATATTTCCGAAAGATGAATTTTTGCTCATTTTTGCTCAATTGAACTTTAAACCTCCAATTAAAGGTTAAGATTTGGCTACTTATTTAAGGGATCATATTTATTGATCTATATCGCTAAGTAGCTAATCGTCGCCATCATGTTATCCAAACTTTTGAGTATCGCTTCTATATCTTTGACTATGTTGGTTTTTCCGTCTATAGTCTCCGCTCAACCAAGTTTGATGGTGGCACAGGTTAATAAGCTAGAGCTAAACAATTTACTGCTGGTAGGGAATAAATATGTCGAGGAACAAAACTATGACAAAGCTTTAGCAACTTACGAACAGGCAGCGGACATCGATGGCAAAAATTCTCAGATTTTTTCTGGTATCGGCTATGTACAAACTCTCAGAAAAAATTATACAGCAGCGATCGCTGCTTATCGACAAGCTCTTAAACTATCTCCCAACGACCCGAAACTATACCATGCCCTCGGTTTCTGCTTGGGTAACCTGGAAAAGAATTTAGCAGCAGCAGAGGCATATGAGCAGGCGATCGCTCTAGAGCCTGACAATCTGGAAAATTATCTTGGTTTGGGAGTAGTGCAAGTCAGAGCAGAAAACTATGATCGCGCTATTGAGACTTACAAAAAGATTATAGCTTTAGCCCCAGATAACCAAGATGCTTATAAGATTGCTTCGCGGATCTTACTAGAGCAAAAACGCTACCCAGAAGCGATCGCTCTTTTAGAAGTGGCCATTAAACAGCAGCCTGTTGAATCAGAGCTTCGGCTACTGTTGGGGAAAGCTTTATTAGACCAGGGAAACCTCCCCGCAGGACTAGAAGCCTTAGAATTAGCCAAAAGGGTTGCTCCTCAAAATAACCTGATTTATCTGCAAATTGGTAGCATTTTATATCAGCAGGGGGAATTAGACCAAGCTTTAGCTGACTATCAGTGGGCAGAACGACTCCAGCCTAATGATCTATCGGCTATAGAGGGAACAGGATTAGTTTATCTGGCACAACAAAATTACTATCAGGCAATTATTGAGTTTCGCCATTTGACGGAGCTTGCTCCCATTAATCCCGTAGGCTATCACAATCTGGGTCTTGCCCTCCAAGGTGTAAATAGAGAAGAAGAAGCGATCGCAGCTTGGAAACAGGCTCTGAAGTTATATCGAAGCCACGGCAATCAAGCTCAAGCAGAGCAAATGACAGCGTTGATCAGCAAGATTAATGGAAATCGGTTAACTAAATAGCAAAATGGCTGTCTGCAATAGTCCGACGACAAAGCCGAGTATGCCCCCAAGATTGACGATCGCCTGAAGTTCGCTTTTGACAATACCCTGTACTGCTCCCTCTAATTCTTCGGGAGTGGTGGCACAGATGCGATCAATAATCACCTGATCGATGGAGAGTATGGGGATTGCTAGGGCTACCAACTTTTCTAAATCTCTTTCTAAATAACGCTCCAACACCAAAGCTAATTCTTGACTGATGACCTCTAATGAATCATTGAGAGTTGAGGAAGACTGTAATCGCTTGAGAATTAATGCTGCCAGATTTTCCCATTCTACGGATTCTCCTAAACCGACAATAACTTTGCCTCCTTCTTCGCGGACATAGTTACTAACCGCTTCTCTGACGGTTTTACGTAGTTGCCTCACCGTAGAGACAGGGAGATTTTGTAAGGAGAGGTTCATCAACCAATTTTTAATGCGATCGCGAATTTGTAGGGAAAAACTTAACTCTTCTAGTCGAGCGTTGGTAATCCCTGGTTCTTCAATACAAAAAGCCCGTAGCCGAACTAAACTATTCCGCAAACCAAATAGGTTAGCCACTACCCAATAAGTGCCACTGGTTTTTTCGCGAAAACCTTCATCAATAATTTGAATATTGCGATCGCTAAAGAAATCAATCATCGCCAAACGAATAGTGTCTGGAGGTAAGACTGAACCTAGCAACCAGTCGGAAAACTTTTTCGCCTGATCATCTTTTAGCTGAAAATTGAGGAGAATCTGATCAAAAATCTGATTAGTCTGAACTTCTAAAAAATCTTCTCTTCGGGCGAGTACTTTTAACAGGCGAGGTAGGGATTCGCTAAATAGATCGCGGAGAATGTTACCCAGAATTTTGGCAGTTTTTTGTTCGCGATCAGATTTAACCTGGTCTAAGGCTAATTTTAGCAGCCACAAAATTGCTCCCTGAATCCGCTCCGTGGCTAACAACCTTTGCGCCAGCTTTTGCAATTCCCCTGGGGTTAACAATGAACCCATAATTGTATCGGAAACTTTCTGCGCCAAGCGTTCTTGGTTGCTAGGAATCAACCCTGGAGTAAAAGGAAGCTTACGCTTGCCCAGGTAAATAGCTTTGTAGGGACGAAACAACATCTTGATTGCTATATCGTTAGTGAAATAGCCAATGATGCTGCCAGCTATGGGGGGAACAAAAAACGTCCAGAGATTTGCTAGTGCCAAAGCAGTATATTGAATCGACAATAAAGATTAGAGAACAGAAGACTAGTTGTAGCCGTATATTTTATATTTTACGTCTAGTGTGGATTAAAAAGCTTGAGTTTAGCAGCGACTAGCAACTAGCTTTAATTAAATCTAATTACTTATCTCATTTGGTTAACACCAATATTCCCATCATGCCCCCCATCAAAGGATAATGAACAGCTTGACTAAATCCTACGGTGCGAGCCAGTTCAATTTGTTCTGAGCCGGTCGGAAAGCGCTCCACGCTAGGGTTGATATAAGCATACTCCTCTTTCATGCCCATATCTTCTGCCATTGGCACGACGATATTAGCTAAATACCATTCCTGAAATAGTTGCATATAGCCAGCATCAGGACGATGAAAATCAAGGATGGCTGCTTTCCCTCTTGGTTTCAATACTCGTAATAATTCTTCAAGGCTAAGAGGAATATTCGTTACATTACGCAACCCATAGCCCATAGTGGCACAGTCAAACTGATTATTTTCAAAAGGCAGAGCCAGCGCGTCTCCTTCGAGCCAATTCATCGGCACTGTCGGGCATTGCACCATCTGTCGTTGCTTGGCGATCGCCAGTTGCTCACAGGCAAAATCTAATCCCGTCACCTGACCTGTATTTCCGACTCTTTTAGCTAATAACAAGGCTAAATCTCCACTACCACAGCACACATCCAGAGCCTTGCTTCCTAGCCTTGCACCACTCCACTTAACTGCCATTAGCTTCCAAATACGATGTTGCCCCAAACTCAAACGGTCATTAAGGCGATCGTATACAGGAGCAATGCGATCGAAGATCGCTCTAATTTCTGATGCTGCGGGGGAGACGGTTTTAGTCATAAATAGTTTGGAGTTCGGAGTTCGGAGTTCGGAGTTCGGAGTTCGGGTTCGACAGTGACAAGTTAAGCTGATTCGTTTTTAGTCAAATACCAGATATAGATTAAACAGTTTTAAAGGCGATCGCTCTCTTGATTAGTAAAGTT
>JBEANW010000359.1:0-6638 GCA_041165225.1 Cyanobacteriota bacterium
GAATGAAAATTTCTGGCGCACAATGGAAATTAGAAAACATCCCTAGCATGTTACAGCTTCGCACAGCCTATCTCAATGGTCAGCTTACTGCGTGATGTTTTTGCAAAGGTGAGATGCTCCCGTTAGAAAGTATGTACTGGAACGAGATAATTATCAATGTCAAAGTTGCGGTATTAAGAATACCGAGGCAGAACTGAATATAGACCATATTACTGCTCTGGCTAAAGGCGGAAGCGATGATATTAGCAATCTACAAGTTTTATGTCGCCAATGTAATCAAAAGAAGAAACACCACTTTGATTCTCGATTTCAGCGCTACTATGATTGAGTCTCTTGGATAATTTATTAGATCGAGGATGCGAGCTTAGTGATCTCCTCCTGTCAGATTATTCAATTAAATATCACTTTGCTGTTGTTTGTGCTGCCAAAATGCTCAATCAAGCTTGGTCATAATCTACCTTCCTCCGAAATGCCTTAAGCTGACTCCGTTGAGCTTTGCCATCTAAACGCCTTCTTTTTGCTCCCTTAGATGGCTTAGTAGGCATTCTTTTTTTCTTTCTCACCAATACGCTGATAATGATTTCTTTCAGCCGTTTTAGTGCATCTTCTTTATTCTGATGTTGTGTACGAAATTGCTGGGCTTTAATGATAATTATCCCATCTTGCGTAATCTGCGATGGATTGAGCTTCTGTAACAGCCTTTCTTTATAAAAGTAGGGTAAGGATGAGGAATGAACATCAAAGCGCAAATGGATTGCTGTAGCCACCTTATTCACGTTTTGCCCGCCAGCACCCTGAGAGCGAATTGCTCTTAGCTCAATCTCGTTACTAGGAATGATAACTTGCTCGGAAATTTCTAACATTGTCTTAAATTACGACAATTAATTCTTGAAGCACGTTGCCTTCAAAATCTGTAACTTCTAGTAATGTAAAACTTTCTTGAAATTGCTCTTGACACTTATAGCTAGATTCAAGATGAAGATCGGTTTTTAAGGTTTCTAGCTGACAAAATTGTTGAATAGTTAGGTTGCTCATAATCAAATCTTGATAGTAACTTTATAAAATCTTTAAACTTGTCACTACAGCATAACGTGGTATAAATGCCTCAATAGTGATCTTGATCCTATAAATTTGCGATCGCGATTACATTAGATACTTAGAATATTTAGGCTACAAGTCAACTCCACAACTGATGACAGATGAAGAATGAGGCTAATACTCTTCACTCCATCATAATTCAGTTGATTAAATATTCAAACTAAGCGAAGTCAAAAGCTCCGTCATTAACATTTGGATCAACAGTCACATCACTGCCCAAATTAAAATTGCCATCATGGTTAATGGTCAGAGTACCTACTACATCAAAATCGTGAGCGTCACCACCGCGAGAACCATCAGCACCCTGATCGCTATACAAACCTAATTTAACTTGGTTATCTGACTCTTCTAGCAGAGTAATCGCCACAGTATGTCCAGAGATATTAATTTTGTCGCCGTCACCACTAGAACCACTGAAATTGTCAATGGTATCTTGACCAATACTATCCAGCCAGTGATCGTGATAATTGTTGTTTTCTTCATTAACACCATCCCAGTCAATTTTTCCTTCACCATCAACATGCTGTTGATAGATTTCTGGTTTGGCATTTAAGAGGGCTTTAACCTCGAATGTATTTGCTCCGTAGGTGCCAGTTAATAAGTCATCACCAGCGCCGCTGGGATTAGCATATTGGGCGCTAAAGTCCAGTTTATCAAGGTCATTACCATCATCAACTGCTGCTGGAATATTTGGGTTTTCTGTAGGTATACCAGCGTTGCTAGAGGTGTAAAAAACTGTGTTTTCGAGGTTTTGTAATTGATCTGCCCCTAACAAAGGTTGACTGCTATCTCCTTCTGTCAAAGGTTGGCTGGTGTCCCCTTCTGTCAAAAGCTGGCTAGTATCTCCTTCTGTCAAAGGTTGGCTAGTATCTCCTTCTGTCAAAGGTTGGCTGGTGTCCCCTTCTGTCAAAAGTTGGCTAGTATCTCCTTCTGTCAAAAGCTGGCTAGTATCTCCTTCTGTCAAAAGCTGGCTACTGTCTTCTCCTGCTAAAAGTTGGCTAGTATCTTCTTCTGTCAAAAGCTGGCTACTGTCTTCTCCTGCTAAAAGTTGGCTATTGTCTCCCTCTGCTAAATTTAAATTGTCTGTTTGATCACCACTATTAGATGTATCAGCAGATTCTGATGATGGATATAATACATCTTTACCATCAGTAGAATCTTGATAGTTATTTTGTGTGTCGTCCATAATTTAGTGAGTTAGTAAGTTTTCATGAGTAAAACAAAAACTTTTCAGTATTCTTTGTTACTCATTAATAACGAAAATACAGATGAATTGTAAAGTGCATGTAAAGGACACATGAAGTTGCTATGAAGCATATCTAAATTAGATGGATATTCTCGGTCATCCTTTGCCCGTGATTTTTTGAAATTCAGCTTCGCGCAAATATTACCAAGTGTTAAGAAAACTAGTTTTTTCCACCCATATTGCCTGATTGCAGGTACAACCATTAGTGTTCCCAATAACGTGACTGCTATTCAGTACACACGTACTATTTTATTTTACCGAGTCGAATGCTGTAGTTCATGGTTCATATAAAGCGCGTTGAACTGTCTCACTTTAAATCCTTTGGTGGCACCACAAAAGTTCCTATATTGCCTGGTTTTACCGTCGTTTCGGGGCCGAATGGGTCAGGAAAGTCGAATATCTTGGATGCGCTGTTGTTTTGTTTAGGTTTGGCAAGCTCTAAGGGAATGCGCGCCGATCGCTTACCTGATTTGGTGAACAACAGGCATATTAGTAATGGCAAGGTGGCAGAGGCGGTGGTTTCTGTTACTTTTGACTTGACGGATCTGGGGGATTTGTCTGATGTGGTGACGACGGTGACGGGTGGCAAGGATTTGACTTTAATTACTTCTGAGGATGACGAAGTAGAAGAAGTTGAGGAAGTAGAAGAAGTTGAGGGAGTTGAAGGAGCAGAGGAAGCAGAGGCTGAGGAGTCAGGGGAAGTAGAGGAAAAAGCCTCAGTCGATCAAGATGACAAGAAGATTGTCGCGATCGCCAATGGTGACAGTCTGGAGTGGAAGATTACCCGAAGATTGCGTGTAGCCAAGAAGGGGAACTATACCTCGACGTTTTATATTAATGGGGAAGTTTCTAGCGCGACGGAAGTTCACGAACAGCTTCAGAAATTAAGGATTTATCCTGAAGGCTACAACGTAGTGTTGCAGGGTGACGTTACCAGCATCATTACGATGAACTCAAAGGAAAGGCGAGAGATTATCGATGAATTGGCGGGAGTGGGAGCATTCGATCGTAAAATTCAGCAAACTCGTAAAACGCTGGAAAAAGTGCAGGAAAAAGAAGAAAAATGTCATATTATTGCTCAAGAGCTAATTTCCAATCGCGATCGCTTGGCAGCAGATCGAGTCAAGGCGGAGAAGTATCGCAAGTTAAAAGAGCAGGTACAGCAAAAGAAAATCCATGAAAAGGTTTTAGTTTGGCGATCGCTTACCCAACAACAAGAAGAATTACAGCATCAGGTTGTTGCGGGAGAGGCGGAGGCTTTGCAGCTAAATAAGAGTATTACCAAGCTGGATCTAGAAGTAACCGAAGAAAAGGGCAAATTAGAAACCCTGAATGCTCAAGTTAAGGCTTTAGGGGAAGATGAACAGCTATCCGTAGCCTCAGATTTAGCTACCCAGAAAGCCAAACAGCTTACTCTCCAGCAAAAGTTAGGGGAACTGAGCAATACGAGCCAGCAGCAACAACTAACCCTAGTCCAGACAGAACAGAGTTTAGAACAGTATCAGCAGGAAATCCAGCAGCTTAGTCAAGAAAAAGACAGATTAGAGCAAGAGATCCTACCTACTTTGACCAGTAACGCCGTTGCCGCTAGAGAAACCGTTACTCAGAGTAAAGATAATGCTAATGCGATCGCTGAAGCTTCAGAAGCTTGGGTGCAGGAACAAGCAAACCTGTCTCGTCAGGTATCGGCGATTCAAGAAACTCTTAATCCTCAACGTACCGAACAAGCCAGAATTAGTGAGAAATATAGCCAGCTAGACAAGACGATTCAAGAACAAACTGAATCCCTAGAAGCAGTTGATGCAGAATTAAAAGTTAAGCAAGCCGAATATGATGCCCTGTCAGGTAAAGTGACGACAGAACAAGAGCAGGTTCAGAGCATTGCTCAACAGCTAGCAGAAGTCGAAAGCGATCGCTCTGTGCAACAGGAAACCCAAGAACGTCTGTTAAAAGAACAGCGGGATAAACAGCGAGAACTAGATAAACTAGAAGCCAAAAAGCAAGCCCAGCAAGAAGTCCAGGGAACTTATGCCAGTAAAATCATCCTCAACTCCGATCTTTCTGGGGTAGAAGGATTAGTAGTGCAGTTGGGACAGGTAGAACAACGGTACCGTCTGGCATTAGAAACCGCTGCGGGGGGAAGATTGGGCTTTATTGTGGTGGAAAGCGATTTTGTAGCTGCTCAAGGGATTGAATTACTCAAACGAGAACGGGGAGGAAGAGCTACTTTCTTGCCCTTAAATAAGATTCAAGCACCAGCTTTAGGGAATCTTGCCACGATGCGCTTCGGCCGAGGTTTTGTAGATTTTGCCGTAAATCTAGTAGACTGTGATTCCCGTTACGACGAGATTTTTGCCTATGTGTTTGGCGGGACAATTATCTTTGATAACCTTGACAATGCTCGTTCTCAGTTAGGTAAGCACCGTATTGTGACTTTAGAAGGGGAAATTCTCGAAGCTAGTGGAGCAATGACGGGGGGAAGTCAATCTAGTCGTTCTGGTTTGCATTTTGGTGGCATGGCTAACCGTGAACCAGAACAAGTTGAGGCGCTGCGAGAGCGTTTGGCAGAAATAGCCCGCATCCTCAAAAACCATGACCAAAGAATAGCCCAGCAGTTGAACCAGATCAAAGAGTTGGGGTCAGCATTAACCGAAGCCAGACAACTTGGTCGAGATAATAAAATACTCTCAGAACAGCTAGAAAAAGACTTAAAACGTCTAACTGGACAAAGAGAAATCTTAATTAGCCAGCTACACAACAACCGCCAAGAAAGAGATGCTATCGAAGCTCGTTTAACCATCCTCAATCGTGAAATTCCTGAACAAGAAGCCAGTTTAAACGAATTACAACAGCAGCTAAAAGTATTGGAAGACTCTCATTCCCAAAGTGAATGGCAACAGGTGCGTTCTGTAATTACTAGCCAAGAAGAACACCTAAGACAACAAGAACAGGCTTTAAGACAGGTTGAAACGCAACTATTAGAACTGACTAATAAGCATCAGCGAGCCAGAGAAAAATTTACCGAAGCAGAACAAAATATTGTCCAACTGACTAATGACCAAGCAGCAATTAAAGAGCAACAAGCAACAGTCAATAATCAGTTACTAGAAATAGCTGAAAAAATTACTACTACCGAAATAGAATTAGCCAAACTATCCGAAAAACTTGGTGAAACCAAACAAGAACGCGATCGCCTAGAAAACAACTTAAAAGAGTTGCGCGATCTCCATCAAAAACAAGCCTGGAAATTAGAAAAACTCCAAGCAGCTCAACAAGAAAGACAAGTCACACTCCAGACTCTACAACAGCAAATAACAGAACAAGAGCAGGAACTACCAGATCCTATTCCCGAAATTCCTCAGTTAGTTAATGACGACGATCTTGAACCAGGGGAATCCATCACCTTTGCCAATCTTCAAGAACAGGTAGAACAGCTACAAAGACAAATTCGTAATGGTGAAAAACGTCTGGAGGCAATGGAACCCGTCAACATGTTGGCATTAGAAGAATACGAAAAAACCGAAGCCAGACTACAGGAACTTTCCCATAAATTAGACACCATCGAAGCCGAAAGAACCGAATTATTACTACGGGTCGAAAAATTTACTACCCTACGATTGCGAGCATTTAAAGAATCTTATGATGCAGTCAATGAAAACTTTCAAAAGATCTATGCCGAACTATCTGACGGCGATGGACATCTTCAGCTAGAAGATGAAAACGATCCTTTTAACGGCGGTTTAAACTTAGTTGCTCACCCCAAAGGTAAACCAGTACAAAAACTAAGTTCAATGTCTGGAGGCGAAAAATCCCTAACGGCTTTAGGCTTTATCTTTTCCCTGCAAAAATATCGCCCATCTCCCTTCTATGCCTTTGATGAAGTGGATATGTTCCTCGATGGTGCCAATGTCGAAAAACTCTCGCGGATGGTCAAACAACAGGCACAAGAAGCACAGTTTATCGTGGTCAGCCTCCGTCGTCCGATGATCGAAGCCTCCGAAAGAACCATTGGTGTTACTCAAGCTAGAGGCGCACATACCCAGGTGTTGGGAATTAAGATGAAATCAGTATAGTAAGTAGCTAGGCGGAATTAAATATAAAACGTTCTACTTGATAATCACCTATTTCGCTGCGATTTTTCATCCCTTGTATGACAGTCATGGCTAAATCATACTCATTGTCAAACATCCGCCCTGCGATTTCGTGACTTTTTAATTGATGCCATTGTGTTTCAACAAGTCGGTTCTATAAGCTCGGGTTTCCCGAGCATAGCCCGACTTCAATCTCGTTCATG
>JBEANW010000360.1:0-2766 GCA_041165225.1 Cyanobacteriota bacterium
TCCCTCTTTTGTCACTTCCCGAGAATTAAGCTACAATGAAATGGGATGTTGTTGGTTGTGAGGTAGAGAGAGCAATGGATGTAGAATTACAGATTCTTAAACATTTGAAAAGAGATGCGCAACCAACAGTTTCTGTCATCGATCAATATTGCTGGGCTTATAATGACTTATTTTCTGATGTAAGGAACTATGAATGTTTTAAATATTTACATCAAGGAATCATCTCACCAGTTAAAAGAAAATCATTACCCGAAATAGGAAAAGTTGTTGGAATATCGTCACATCAATCATTGCATCACTTTCTCGCCAATTCACCATGGTCAGTAGAAGCATTAAAAGAGAGAAGATTAACTCAGACTCTTGAAGCATTAAAGAAACAAAAAATCACGGTAGTAATTGATGAAACAGGAGATAGAAAAAAAGGCAAAAAAACCGATTATGTGGCTCGACAATACTTGGGAAGTATGGGAAAAATAGATAATGGAATAGTATCAGTAAATGCTTATGGTATTTATGATCAGATAACTTTCCCATTAATATTCAAAGTATTTAAACCCAAAGGAACATTAAAATCAGGAGATACATATAAAACGAAAATTGAACTAGCATCAGAAATAATTACGGAGTTGATAGATTTTGGTTTTGATATTGAATTAGTTTTAGCGGATAGCTTATATGGTGAAGCCAGCTCTTTCATCAGAAAATTAGAGCAATACAAATTACCTTGGGTTGTAGCAATTAGAAGTAATCATGGAGTGTGGTTACCAAAAGACCAGATAGTTAGAGCTAATAAGTGGTGTAAGTTTGAACGAATATTTAGTAATCAAAAATCAGAAAATCGATATATAAGAGAAATTATTTTTGGTCAGAGAAGTTACAGAACGTATTGGGAAATAACTACTGATATTGAAACCATGCCCGACAATTCTACTTCTTTTATCATGACAAATATTCAGGCTAAAAGAAGCAGGATGAAAAAGATATTAGGGAATCTTTATGGATTAAGAACCTGGGTAGAATATAGTTTTCGACAATGTAAACAAGAGCTAGGATGGACGGATTATAGATTTACTAATTTTCAAGAGATTAACAAATGGTGGGAAATCATCATGAGTGCCTATTTAATGATTAGTTTAAATACTCAGACTTTCTTGTCCTTAAATTCCGCTACTTTAGCTCATCCCCAAAGCTCTAAAATCACTATGAATTTTACGTATCATTCACAATGGAATAATCAAACTGGATGGAAGAATGTCTTAAATAATTTTCGCTTAATTATTCAGCCCACCCTTTTGTTATGGTTAATTGTTCCCTGGTTAGAGGTATTTCCTAATTCGTCTTTATTACTGGGACTTCATCGTTTAATTCATACTATGAATCAATTTCAACCGTTACTTCTTTCTGGATAATCTCTCTTATTTGTTATTACTTAAACTCGGAGTCTGACAAAAGAGGGATATGCTTCGAACATGACTATTTAAGTTCGATTAATTCAAATGGGAAAAGATGATGAATAAGCAATTTTTAACCTTAACTGTTGCGGGCATAATTACCTTAGCCGTTGCGGGAATAATTTTTATCTCCTCCACTATCCAAGCACAAGAATCTGTGGCGCAACCTTCAGCAACGCTGACACGCCAAGAGCGCGGTGAAGGAGTCCTCAATAGTTTGTCCGGTGGAAAAGGTTTACCGTCGCATTTTGTACAGCTTCGACAAGATTTTCCAGAGCTTGCCGATCTAACTCTCAAATATTCCTTGGGCGATATCTGGGGTAGAGATGTGCTGGATAATAAAACCCGTCAGCTTGTATCTCTAGCTGGCTTTGCTGCTCAAGGCACGATGCCACAATTCAAAGTTCATGCTCAGTATGCGCTCAATTATGGCGTGACACCTCAAGAACTGATGGAGGTCATTTATATCACCACAGTGACATCTGGATATCCCCGCGCTTTAATTGCATCAGGAACTCTTAAAGAGCTATTTCAAGAAAACAAAATCAAATTTCCAGTAACATCACAAAAGTAGGTAATGTCAATATTGTCATGATGAGATCGAATTTATCTCAGCAAGAAACCATTCCACTGCATCACTTTCCGCAACATCAGGATCGAGATTTGCCATTGCGACTGTTTCGGATTGAAGAAATCGCTCGTGCTGGTGTCGATCGTCATGAATTTTATAATATTCTCTGGATAACCGCTGGTACAGGCACTCACTACATTGATTTCCAGGGCTATCCCATCCAACAAAATGCAATTTACTGTATGGCACCCGGACAGGTACATCTTTGGGATGCTCGATCGGAAATCTTTGGTCATTCGCTAATTTTTACCGAGGATTGTCTATTGCCCAATGCCACCAATCCTTTTTTTATGGAAGAGTTCACGCTGTTTAATGTCATCGAGCGAGTACCCAGTATTTACTTATCTTCAGTTCAAGCCACACAGTTGCAACCCATTATCGATTTGCTCTGGCAGGAACATAATTCGCTCGAATTGGGTTGCGCCACCACATTACAATCGCTCCTACAAGTATTGTTTGTGCATTTGCAACGGTATACCAATGCTACTTATCTAGATCGATCGGATGGTGCCAATCTTCAGTTAACCGACCGATTCTGGCAATCAGTAGAACAGCATTTTCTCACTGCCCAAACAGTACAAGCCTATGCCGATCTATTAGGGATCACTGCGAACCATTTGTCGGAGAGTGTCAAAACAGCTACTGGACTGCCAGCAAGCGTAGTCATCAGACGGCGATCGATCT
>JBEANW010000361.1:0-2684 GCA_041165225.1 Cyanobacteriota bacterium
GGGTCGCAGGAGTAGTAGGATCTTTCGCCAGTAGCGTATCGGGAGCTGCCGTTGATGTGGCGGTACGGAATAAGGTGATGATGGTATCCCCTGGTAGCACTAGTCCTGTCTTTACAGAGCGGGCGAAAAAAGGGGAATTCAACGGTTTCTGGGCTCGCACTGCCCCCCCTGATACCTATCAATCTCAAGCCCTAGCAGCATTAGCAAAAAAACAGGGATTTAAAAATGTTTCCACGGTGGCGATTAATAATGATTATGGGGTGGGCTTTGAAGAGCAGTTTGTTAAAGCATTTAAAGGTGGAGGAGGCAACATTGTTGGTAAACCCGTGCGCTACGACGCGAAAGCAGCAACCCTCGATAGTGAAGCAAAATCCGCTTTTAGTGGCAAGCCAGATGCGGTAGCAGCTATTTTATATGCTGAAACAGGCAGTGTTTTACTCAAGTCTGCTTTTGAGCAGGGATTAAGCGAAGGAGTAACGATTTTATTGACCGATGGTGTCTATTCTGAAGATTTCATTGACCAGGTAGGTAAAACCGCTGATGGGAAATCCATTATTGCTGGAGCCTTGGGGACTGTTCCAGGGGCGAATGGCGCTGCCCTGAAGGATTTTACCGCTCTCTGGAATGAAAAGGTGGGGAAAGAACTAACTGCCTATGTGCCTCACAACTGGGATGCCACCGTGCTGATGATGCTGGCAGCGGAAGCCAGTGATGTGAATACAGGAGAGGGCATTAAAAGCAAAATTCTGGAAGTAGCTAATGCTCCTGGGGAGGAAGTTACCGATGTTTGCAAAGCAATGGAGTTAATTCGCAGTGGCAAAGATATTAATTTTCAGGGAGCCAGCGGTAATGTCGATATTGATGCCAACGGTGATGTCGTCGGTAGTTATGATGTTTGGCAGGTGGGAGAAGACGGTAGCCTGAAGGTGATTGATAAGGTAGATCCTGTTGCTGATCAGTAACTGATGTTACGCAGCTTAAGGAAAAACTAGGAGTTTAAGGACTTGATTCGGCTCAAACATCTTGCAAACCAACCCTAAATCGAACTAAGCTAAAGTTCAATAGGGGAACGATCTAGATCTTATAAGGATATATCTGGTGTACAAACAGCCCCATCTCTCATAATTATCAGCGTCCTCAATCAGATTAGTTAGATTTAGTTCCCCAAAAACACCTGAACACAAATTTTATATACCGAACACCACAAATCATGATGTTGCAACAAGTTATTTGCCAAATTAAAAGTCTTTTTCCTGCACCTGAAGTTCATGCCCATTGTGATGGCCCTTGCGGGGTCTACGATCCTTCCTCTGCACGTGTTACAGCCGAAGCAGTGGTTTCTATGACCAAAAAGATCATGGAGTTGGAAGCACCTGCACCTGGGGATAAAGCGGCAAACATCGCCTACCAGAATACTCTTTCACGCTATATTGCCATTAAAGAAGAACAGGCTCAGAAGACTAAAGAAGATTTACTAATCCTTTGGACAGACTACTTTAAGCCCGTACATTTAGAAAAATACCCCGATCTTCATAATACTTTTTGGCAAGCCGCTAAACTTTGCTCTGCTTGCAAGGTAGAAGTAAGCATTGCCCACGCTAATGAGTTAATGGATGCTGTGCAGAAAATTCACACCATATTCTGGGAAACTAAGGGACGGGATGTTAGCTTCGTTAAAGCTAGTTAGTTAAAATAATTTAAGCTGTAAGCATAATGTTTTAGAAAGTGAGTTGGCTCTATCTGACTCACTTTTTCGCTGGTAATTCTTGTCAGAGAACTTAGTCGCTGATTAGCTTCTATGGCAACTTAGCTTTTTTCATTTAGATCTCCAAACTCATGTATAATGATATATTTGGAGATATTTCATAACTGTAAACTAGAGAGGAAACAATATATGTCTCGCTATAGAGGTCCGCGTCTGCGGATCGTTCGTCGTTTGGGGGATTTACCTGGGCTAACTAGAAAAAGCGCTCGTAAAGCTTATCCACCTGGACAACATGGTCAAAGCCGTCGCAAACGCTCTGAATATGCGATTCGTTTGGAAGAAAAGCAGAAATTACGCTTCAATTACGGCGTGACGGAGAAACAGTTAGTGCGTTATGTCCGTAAAGCTCGTCGTGTAGCTGGTTCGACAGGACAGACCCTCCTAGAGTTATTAGAAATGCGCTTGGACAACACAATCTTCCGTTTAGGAATGGCTGGTACTATCCCCGCAGCACGTCAGTTAGTAAACCACGGACACATCACCGTCAACGATCGCGTGGTGGATGTTGCTAGTTATCAATGTCGTCCTGGAGATTTGATCAAGGTCAGAGATCGCGATCGCTCTCGTAAACTAGTGGAAACCAATATGGAATATCCTGGTTTGGCGAATCTACCTAGTCACTTAGAATTCGACAAGGCAGCTTTATCTGGTAAGGTAAACGGCGTAATCGAAAGGGAATGGATAGCACTACAAGTCAATGAACTACTCGTAGTTGAGTACTATTCAAGAATGGCTTAGAACAGCATACATTCAACAATTGTTAGTTAAGTAACTGGAGTTACGCAAACAAGAGTCAGCAATTGCAATTATGTAGGGAAATAGGGAAACAGGGAGCATGAAGTTAACGTATCACTGATTCCCCAAGCCCCTAATTCCCCAAAACCCTAATTCAGTATGGATATGACCTACTTAGGTTTCA
>JBEANW010000362.1:0-13017 GCA_041165225.1 Cyanobacteriota bacterium
GACAGCCAAGGAAAAAATAATCCGATCCCAGCTATATATGGAATCAATGCCTCATGGATAATCAAACCTGAGCGCATACTGGTAACCCAATATTCCCAAAGATTGTCATTAAAAAAAGACGTTCTGCCACCTGTCTCAAACTGAGGAATATTTCGGGCTTGTTCCAGGGTTACGGTGGGGCCATATTCTCCCGAAGTCAAGACGTAAGGTAAAAGTAAAACAAAAGCGGCAACGAGACTAGTGCAGCTAAAGAGATAAACCTGCCGATCTCCCACCAGACGGGGTATAAACCCTTTAAATTGCCATAATTGCCAAAATAAAGCCCCCGCAAAAATTAAGATCATGGGGGGATAAAATAAAGAAGTCAACAAGAGGGCAAAACACACTCCCCAAAGCGATCGCTTTAACCAAAAGTAAAGAAAAATAAAAAACAGCGGGTAAACAAAATCTCTGGCTGTACCTGAGATAGTTCCTTGCTTGCCCCAAACATTCTGACTAAACAACAGGGCGGTCATAAATGCCCCAAAGGGAATCGGCAAGAGTTCTAGACTCACCGCAAAACTAAACACCGTCACAATGAGAGCGAGTATCCCTGGGATAAACTTATTAAACAGGTGTGGCTCAATTCCTAACTTTGCCACCCCGTGATAGAGAGTTTTCACTCCCCAAGGAGAAACCGATTCATAATAATCCGCAATCAGATCGTTGTTAAATAGTTCAGGATCGATAAAACGACTCATCCAAAAAATATGCTGACGAGCATCATCTTGAACAACATAATCCCCAGAAAAAGCTACCTTCAAGGCAAGCCAGCCATAGAATATCGTAAAGCCAAGAGCTAAACCGAGCCAAAAGAGCGATCGCCTTGTGTATAGTTTAGTTTCAGTCCCTAAGAAAAATTTAAATATTGTGGCGATCGACATTTTAAGATAAGTAGGTTTAACGTCGAATATAGTAACCCTTTTTTCCGAAGGTTTTCATTTTCATTTTTGGTCTATTTCGGTTGCCCGTTCCATTTTCTATCTCCTAGCTACTGCCCAAACAACTGATGCCACAAGATTTGTTACCAACTTTCTCCCTAGTTATTCCTGTATACAACGAAGAAGAAATTATTGCAGCTACGGTAGAACACCTTCACCAAATATTTCAGCCCAATTATCAATACGAAATCATTGTGGTTAACGATGGTTCGACGGATGCCACGTCCCAGGTACTCTCTACCGTCACGGGAATTACCCTCATCGAACATAATCATAATCGCGGTTATGGAGCTGCTCTCAAAACTGGCATCAGACAAGCGCAGTATCCTCTAATCGTGATTACTGATGCTGACGGTACTTACCCTAATGAACGTATCCCAGACTTATTAACCCTGGCAGCTAGAGCCGATATGGTAGTGGGTTCGCGGACAGGAAAAAATGTCACCTATTCCAATCTACGAAAAATACCCAAGTGGTTTTTAGTCCGCTTTGCTCAGTGGGTTACCAAAACTAAAATTCCCGACTTAAACAGTGGCTTGCGGGTTTTTCATCGTGATGTTTTGGTTCGATTTATCCCCGTCTTGCCCAATACCTTTAGCTTCACCACCACCATCACCATCGCCATGCTGACCAATAATTATGTTGTTCACTATGAACCAATTGATTATTTTCATCGGGTAGGCACAAGTAAAATTAAACCAATCCGCGATACTTTGCGCTTTGTCCAGTTAATTCTCCGTATGGGGGTCTATTTTGCTCCCCTAAGAATCTTTCTGCCCATTGCGGGACTATTTTTTATCGGTTTTCTCGTCACCCTATTTGAAGATATCTTTACCAGACAAGATTTGACGGAAGCCACGTTGATCCTGTTTGTGGCTGCAATTCAAATTAGTATGTTTGCTTTATTAGCAGATATGATCGATCGCCGTAGCAACAGATTTTAGACGACTCAACTTAAGCCAATTCAGATTAGCACTACCAAAAAATTAATAAGAAAATTAACAACATATCGGGAGCGAACTGAGGGAAGATTAATCATCAACAGAATTTTTTAACAATTGTTTGGCAACCGTGTATTATTCGCCGATTCCCGAAATTGATGTTAATCAGTTAGCAACTTTATTAGCTTCTAGTACATCATTACAGTTAGTTGATGTGAGAGAGAGGAGTGAAGCAGATCTTGCCTATATTCCAGGTTTTGCTCTCTATCCTCTCAGCGAGTTTGAACAGTGGTCAGAACAGATTTTGCAAGACCTCAAATCAGAAGCAGCAACAATTGTTGTCTGTCATCATGGAATGAGATCGGCTCAACTCTGTCAATGGCTCTCGATGCGAGGGTTTAGTGATGTTAAAAATGTGGCGGGAGGAATTGATGCCTATTCTCGGATGATCGATTCCAGCATCAGACGTTATTAATTTCTGAATTTATGTACTGTAATTATTACTCAGAAGAGGCTATACTTTAGCAAAAAATTTAAAGTTATCTTAAAAAATTATTAGTTCCCCTATATTTTAAATGGTTAATCAATCAAGACTGAACCCTAGGCATCAGGATATATTAAAAGCCACGATCAAACACTATATTGCCACCGCAGAACCCGTAGCCTCGAAGACTTTGGCGCAAAAATACGATTTTAATGTTAGTTCCGCCACGATTCGGAATGTCATGGGCAGTTTAGAATCGGCAGGATTACTCTATCAACCCCATACCTCTGCGGGTAGAGTCCCCTCTGACTCAGGTTATCGCACTTATGTCGATCATCTCCTCGTGCCGAACGATAATATTGACCAGGGAATTCAAAAAATAGTTCAGCAAGAGTTACAGATTGCCCGAACTAACTTTGAAACTTTACTCCAGCGGGCAGCGAAAATTCTGGCTACCCTGAGTGGCTATATTGCTCTAGTTACTTTCCCTCAAAAACTGAATAGCACCCTGCGTCACATTCAATTGGTGGGAGTGGCTGCTCATCAGGTGATGTTGATTGTGGTCACTGATTCTTATCAAACCCAATCGATCTTAATGGAGTCACCCCTAGCAAAAGAAGAAGTGGATGAAAGTATTATTAGCCATGAACTACAGCTTTTATCAAATTTTCTCGATAGTCAATTGAAGGGTTGTTGTTTGTCAGATTTGACGGCAATTAAATGGACTAACATAGATACCGAGTTCGCTCAATATACCGACTTTTTAAAACTACTCTTAGAACAATTAAAACTTACTCTCCAAAGCACTAGTTCTAGTCCGATGGTAATTCATGGAGTAGCAGACTTTTTGCGGCAACCTGAGTTTTCGCAATTGCAGCAAGTACAAACTCTCTTGTCTTTACTAGAAGAACAGCAAGAACAGCTATCGCCGATTATTTTCACCTTTCCCGAATTAGAATCACTTCAGCGGGTAAGCATTAAAATCGGCATGGAAAATAGCCTCGAACCAATGCAAACCTGTACCTTAGTTTCGGCTAACTACTATCAAGATCAAGTTCCTGTCGGTAGTGTCGGCATTTTAGGGCCTAAAAGAATGCTCTATGAAAATGCGATCGCTTTAGTGAAAAATACTGCTGATTACCTTTCTAATCCCTTTCAAGCTTTTGCCTAGCAATAAAACTTGAGCTATTCTTTTGCCTTGTCAATCCGAAACAAAAATACCATCAGCGCCACTACACCAATCTGGAGAGCGAAGTTAGGAAAGTTAGTTGCCAAATCTTGACCCGCGGCTAACTTTGCCAGAAATACAAATGCACCGATTAAACCCGATGCTCCAAAAGCAAGATAGAAAAACTGGCGCAAGCCTCTGTAGGGAGCTTTAGATTCTGCTTTTAACCGAGCATATTTTTCTGGTGAAAGATTGTTTTTTCTGGCTCTGGCTAATTCTTCGGGAGATAAATCTACCATAAAAGTTTAAATACTGACTATTAATACTCATATTAGCGAAAAATTAGCGAAAAAAGAGAGGTGAACTGAAAATTAGCTACCTCTTCTCTCTATTACTTAATAATTCTTCAGTTTATAGCTAGCTATCACCAAGCAAGCTAAATTAACTTGCTGAAATTACTGAACTACAACTTTCCCTACCATACCAGCACCGCGATGAGGCTCACAGTAGTAGGAGTATTCTCCAGCTTCATTGAAAGTACTTTCGTAACCTTCTCCAGGAGAAAATACGAGGTTTTTGTGAGACTTGTCCGTCGCACTCTCGAAGACTACGTTATGGGGGGACATTTTGTTATTTTCCCACTTCACAGTATCTCCAGCTTTGATTGTTACCGTAGAAGGTTCAAACTGGAGCATTCCGCCATCGGTACCCATTTTTACAGAAACAGTTCCTGCTGCTGCGGGGTTAACGCCGAGGAAGAAAGTAGATACCACTAATACTAGTGCGGACAATAACAAGCTTATTCTTTTAGTCATTTTTTTGAACTCTCTGCTGTCAAATATGATTTTTTTTAAGGAGCAATTCCCAAAACCTGGATTTTCAAGTCGATCTAAAGATATAGTCGCTGTGATTAAAAATTCAGAGTTTCCAGAAGGCTCAATTCCTAACTATATATATTACTACAGAAGTTTGACGACTTGTAGAACTTCTACGACCTGTCTTTTGACAGTTGTGGGTGGATCACCGAATATTGGCAGTTGGTCACAATCAGTTTGTGATTAAAATCAATTTGTTTTCAAGAGGAGAAACCATGTTTGCCAAACTTTTATCGACGTTGTTGGTATTCCTAACTGCTGCAATGTTCACTTTTGCGACTCCAGCGATCGCAGGAGATGCTGCTAGTGGCAGTAAAATTTTTAGCGCCAATTGCGCGTCTTGTCATGCGGGGGGCAACAATGTGGTTAACGGCGTTAAAACCCTAAAAAAAGAAGCTCTCGATAAGTACGAAATGAATTCCCTGGCGGCGATTACTACCCAAGTTACTAATGGTAAAAATGCCATGCCAGCATTTAAAGGTCGTTTGACTGATGCTCAAATTGAGGATGTCGCAACCTATGTCATGTCTCAAGCAGAAAACGGTTGGTAGTTTTAGCCACTTGTTTAATTTAAATTAAGATTTATAAACTATTGCTTGTCCTCAGCCTCTTGAATTGAAGATTGAGGATTTTTTGTAGATATCGTAAAAAGAGATAAATCTAAATTGACTAAAATGATTGATGAAATTACCCTCGGCAAGGGTTATGTTATGTTGCCTAATCTCATTACCCCTAACGAAGCAGCAGAAGCCAGACAGTTAATCTTGGAGTTAGCTGAACAAAGGCGCAAAGAAGATCAATTAGTCGTTCGGGAAAATAAAGAGCGTCTTTATGGATTAATCTATAAGGCGGATATTTTTGCTCAGATGGCGCAACACGAGTCTTTACTCTCAGTTATTGACGCAATCCTCGGCGAGGATGCCATCTTGGGTGGTTTTTCTGCCCATATTCTCCATCCAGGGGCAAAAAGCATGGGAATTCATGTGGACTATCCCTATTGGGCAATGGCATCACCTTTCCCGAAATATCCTGTTTTAGAACTTCAGGTGATCTGGCTCATGGAAGATTTCACCGCTGACAATGGCGCGCCACTTTTTGCTGCGGGAACTCAGAATTTGGCTACCAAACCCAATCACGAGGAGTTTGCCACAATTGCTCAGAAAATTATCGGCAAGGCAGGATCGGCAGTTATTTCTCATGGGTTATGTTGGCATGATACTTCTGATAATAATAGCGATCGCCCTAGGGTATCTGTGCTAGGAAACTATACACCGCAATATATTCATCCTTTGGAAAATAATTTATTTGACTATCAACCAGAAGCAATGGAGAACGCCCCTCCTAGATTGAAAAAGCTCCTCAGACATACCTTGATGCCTAGATCTCAGCCGATCCATGCCATGAAGTTTATGCAGTAATCGCAGTATTGAGACTTACTCCCTTGCCCCTAAGTCTTCACTCGCACATTCTCTCTGGTACTGTGTACATTTTTAGGACTACCAATAACCTACTTATTCTTCAATGGAACAAAACCATTTCGTTGAAAAACTGCTTGAGCTTCTTTTGTAAAGAGAAACTGTAGGACTTGTTCGGCAGTTGGAATATTTTTGCTCTCTTTGATAATTGCCACAGGATAAACTACAGGAGAATAGCTACTTTCGGGGGCAACATCGACTATTTTTACTTTTTCGCTATCTAAAGCATCTGTACGGTAGACGATACCCGCATCGGCGTTATTTGTCGCAACGTAGTTAAAAACTTGTTGGGCATCGTTTCCATATATAGCCTTCGTCTTAACTGCGTCAATAAGATCTAGGTTCGTGAGAATTTCTTGCGCATATTCTCCCGCAGGAACTGTAGTCGGTTCGCCCAAAGCAACTTGCTCTACGGATTGATCGGCTAAGTCAGCAAAACTATCGATCGCTTTACTATTATTTGGCACTACCAAAACCATTTGATTTTTGACTAAATCGCGACGAGTTTGCTCTAGGAGTAACTTCTTCCCCGCTAAATCATTCATCTGCTTTGGGGCAGCGGAAATAAAAATATCTACAGGCGCACCCTGTTCTATTTGATGTTCTAGAGAACCCGATGAACCAAAGTTAAAGACTATTTTTGCTTGGGGATATTTTTGCTGGTAGAGAATTTTGATTTCTTCCAGGGCATTCTGCATACTGACGGCAGCAGATATGACTAGCTCTGGTTCCTGGGACTGGCGATCGCTCTGGGGAACACAACCACTAATTAAACCAAGGAATAGACAGTTAAAAACAAGAAACTTTTGAATACTGCCATTTATATTCAAGGTCATTAACAATTACCATTTCCAATAGTACTTAGAGAAGATCGCCGCCTTGATTTAGCTGAAACCTTGAAATGAGTTCGTCTAAATACTCGATGATTCGGATATCACGCCTGTGTTAAGCATCCCTTATTGCTGCTGTCTTCCGACCCTGGCAAGGTTCGGGCGTTAATACTGCATGAGTCCGAATCACTTACTAGGATAGCATATTTACTGCGGTTGCTAATTACTTAACTTTGCCAAAACGGCGATCGCGTTTTTGATAGGTAATTAGAGCTTGATGAAACTCGCCCCGATCAAAATCTGGCCACAAAGTCGGGGTAACATAGATTTCGGCATAAGCCATTTGCCAGAGTAAGAAGTTGCTCAGGCGCATTTCACCACTGGTACGAATCAATAGATCGGGATGGGGAATACCTTGGGTATATAAATATTGTTCAAATACGGCTTCGTTAATCTCAGAAATTTTCAAGTACCCCTGTTCTACTTTGGTGGCGATCGCCTGACAAGCTTGAATAATTTCGTGGCGACCACCGTAGTTAGTGGCTACGGTAAATTGAATGCCCTGATTGTTTTTGGTATCTTCCATCGAGCGATCGATTTCCTGTCGCAGGGAAGCGGGTAAATCTTGTAAATTACCGACAAAGCGAATTTTGACATTCTCTGCCTTCATCTCCTGTAATTCTCGTCGCAGAACCCGCTCAAATAAAGTCATCAGAAACTGAACTTCCCCCTGGGGTCGACCCCAATTTTCCGTGGAAAAAGCATAAGCTGTTAGGGCAGGAATTCCCCAGTCTTTACAGCAGCGTAATAAATCCTTGAGGGCATCGACACCTTTCTGATGACCAATAATTCGGGGTTTACCCTGGTTTTTAGCCCAACGACCGTTGCCATCCATAATCACCGCTACGTGCTGCGGAAGACGGTCTTTAATCAAATCCGCGGGTAACTGTTGCAACACAACTGGCTCTACGCTCATCTTTAATTAATTTTTCTTGCGGGAAGCAGACGGCAAGAAATGCAAAACGCGCTCTAGCAGCACTTTTCCCTGAAATCCAATTTTACGACTAAGACGCACGGCATCTCCTTCGGCTATGGGGGTAAATCTTTCCCGTAATAGCTCTTTCAGTTTACTACTGGTTAGGGGTCTATTTAACGTTCCTCGTTCTGCCAAAGAAATTGAGCCTGTTTCTTCCGAGACAACAATACATAGACATTTTTCTACTCGCTCGGTAATCCCCATAGCTGCGCGGTGGCGAGTCCCTAACTGACGAGAAGCAGTCCGCTCTGAAAGAGGCAAGATAGCTGCGGCTGCCAAAATTCTGGAGCCGCTAATGACTACCGCCCCATCGTGAAGCAAGGTAGTAGTCTGAAAAATAGTTTGTAACAGTTCCTTAGAAACCTCGGCATTTAAACTAACCCCCACCGAAACGTAATCTTCGTCTTCTAAAGATCCTGTGGTTTCCATTAAGATCAGCGCCCCTGTACGGTTTTGGGATAGCTCCTTAACTGCCTCTACAATACGGTCAATGACGCTATCAGGCTGAGTTTTTGGTCTACCAGAACCCTGAAAAAGTTTGAGGATCTCACCTCGCCCAATTTGTTCTAGCAGACGGCGAAATTGCGACTGAAAGATAACTGCCATCGCGACAGCCGAACCTAACACCAATTTTTCTAGTAAGAACTTGAGTAAGTGTAGTTCAAATTGTCCGCTGACTACGGTCGCCAACATTAAGACAATAAAACCCCTGACCATCCATAGACTACGACGTTCCCCCTCGCCGATAATTAACAGCAGGGCATAACTTAGGACTAAGACTAAGGTCAAATCGATGATATTAATTAAATCTGGCAACCAAGGAAGAATCTGGTTGAAGTCAGGAACCAAACCCGACAATGACATTATTTTAGTTACTCGCCTATGAGTGATTACGGTAGTGAGACAAACCTGAAGATTCAAGGTCTTGAATTACGCTGAGGAATTTTAAAACCAGCCACTAGGGATAGTATGCTGGCTTCTATACTAAAGCTACTCTTCGTGTTTTACCAGTCTTTCGGGCAAGCGATCGCGTTCGATTAGATTATGATAGGATTCCCGCTCAATAATTAAATTGGCTTCCCCCTCATAAACTAGTACTGCTGCTGGTCTACCGATACGATTATAGTTAGATGCCATGCTGTAATTGTATGCCCCTGTGTCCAGGACTACTAATATATCTCCTGGTTCGGTTTTTGGTAAAGTCGCTTGCTTAATTAACACATCTCCCGATTCGCAATGCTTGCCTGCTACGGTGACTTCTTCTGTCAGCGCTGCCGACATGCGATTGGCAATTACGGCACGATATACAGACTGGTAAGTAATGGGGCGGGGGTTGTCCGACATGCCACCATCCACCGCCACATAGGTATGGAAATTGGGGATTTCTTTGCGACTACCAACAGTATAAGCAGTAACACAAGCTGAACCAATTAAGGATCTGCCTGGCTCGGCAATTAATCTTGGCAGGGGCAAACCAGCCTCACCACAAGCTTTCTCTACCGCCTTACTGACTGCTTTAACCCATTCCGCAATACTTGGGGGGTCGTCTGATTCAGTGTAGCAAATTCCCAAACCGCCACCAACATTAAGAGTTGTTACAGGCAAGCCATAACCTTGGGCTTTTTGCAGCCAGTCCACTAGTACCACTGCTAAATCTTGGTGGGGTTGACGTTCAAAAATCTGCGAACCAATATGGGCATGTAGACCAATGCAGCTAATCCGATCTTGTTGACTAAGATAGGCAAATACTTCTTCCAGTTGGTGGGGGTCGAAACCAAACTTACTGTCTAAATGTCCTGTGCGAATGTACTCGTGGGTATGACACTCAATCCCTGGAGTGAGACGCACCATAATGGGAACTGCTTGCGAGCTTTTCTCGGCGGCAATGCGGGTTAAAGTTTGTAACTCTAACCAGTTGTCTACCATAATTGTACAGCCAGCTTCTACTGCCAATTCTAGTTCCGCAGCGGACTTATTATTGCCGTGGAAATAAATCTTGTCTTTACTTACTCCCGCTTCCAGGGTGGTATAAAGTTCGCCCCCCGACACCACATCAAAACCTAAGCCTTCACTATCAATAATCCGACATACCGCCAGACAGCTCCAGGCTTTCGAGGCGTAGATTACCAAGGATTCCCCGCCGTAATAGGTGGCAAAACTGTCGCGATACTGACTGCAAGCCGTTCTGAGGGTAAACTCATCCAAAACATAGAGAGGCGAACCATACTGTTCCACCAACTGTTGCAGTTCACAACCACCAATTTCTAGTTGATCATTGTTCTTGACTTTAGCAGTCAGGGGCATCAACTCTTGATTGGGGGAATGAGGTACTTCGAGACTAGGGATTTGAGGAACGTAACGATGTCCCGTATTTGGTAAACTGCGATCGGTCGAAAGCATAGTGATATCTTGGTTTATTAGGGAGTGAAATCATTATTAATTTTAATTACTCTCTAGTTTACAGTTGTCTAGTAGCAAAAAAGTAGGATGCTCAATGATTCTTCCCTGATTTTGCAACAACTCACCTGCTTTTCTGATCAGGAAAATTGAATAGTTAATGTAATAATATATGTTTCGCATACTTCTAAAAATTTCAATAGTCTAGGGCTTGTCTGGGTCAAAGTGCGATCGCTTTTTGAGCTGCAAGAGTTTTCGATTGTCTTAAGCATTGTCAGGCGGAATAAGGATCTATGATTTATCGTGAGTGTCCATACTCAAAAGAACGGTTCGATAACTTCTTTCTTAACTCGTCTTGGTAATCTATGTCTCATCCCCTTTACGTCGCTTTTGTTTGGCATCAACATCAACCTTTATATAAGTCGAGAGAAGCGGATTCCGATGTTTGGGGGCAATATCGTTTACCTTGGGTTAGATTACACGGGACAAAAGACTATTTAGACCTGGTTTTAATGTTGGAGCGTTATCCTAAACTCCATCAGACAGTAAATCTGGTACCTTCTTTGATGTTGCAGTTAGAAGACTATGGTTCAGGGGAAGCGATCGATCCTTATCTGGCTTTGGCTTTAACTCCCGAAGCGCAATTAAAGAGTGCAGATAAGCAGTATATTATCAAGCATTTTTTTGATGGTTATTTTCATACCCTAGTAGAACCTCATCCCCGCTATGCACAACTGTATCACCAGCGCCAGGAAAAGGGAGCTACCTGGTGTTTAGAGCATTGGACAGCACAAGACTATAGCGATTTGTTAGCTTGGCATAACTTAGCCTGGATCGATCCGCTATTTTGGGATGATCCAGAGATTGCCACCTGGCTCAAACAGGGAAAGGATTTTACCTTAAGCGATCGCCAAAGGATCTATTCCAAGCAGCGAGAAATTATTCAGCGAATTATCCCTCAGCATAAAAAAATGCAGGATGCGGGACAGTTGGAAATTATGACTACCCCCTACACTCACCCGATTTTGCCCTTACTGGCGGATACCGATGCGGGACGAGTAGCAGTACCCAATATGTCTTTGCCCCAAAATCGTTTTCAGTGGACAGAAGATATTCCCCGTCACTTGAGTATCGCCTGGGAAATGTATATTGATCGCTTTGAACAGGAACCCCAAGGCTTATGGCCTTCAGAACAGTCTGTTAGCCCGATCATTTTGCCCTATATTAGCCAGCAAGGCTTTAAATGGATTTGCTCTGATGAAGCGGTATTAGGTCATAGTATTAAGCATTTTTTCCATCGTGATGAGGCGGGGAACGTTTCCGAACCTGAGTTACTTTATCGCCCCTATCGTTTAGAGACGGAACATGGAGATCTGGCGATCGTCTTTCGTGATCACCGACTGTCGGATCTCATCGGCTTTACCTATAGTGGGATGAATCCCCGCCATGCAGCGGCGGATCTGATCGGACATTTAGAAGCGATCGCCCGTTCCTTAAAATCTCATCAGGATCACCCCGATACCGCACTTCAAGAGCCTTGGCTGGTAACTATCGCCCTAGATGGGGAAAACTGTTGGGAATACTACCCCCGTGATGGGATTCCCTTTTTAGAGGCTTTATATGAAAGATTAAGCCGTGACGAAGATATCAAACTAGTAACGGTCAAAGAGTTTATTCAACAGTTTCCTCCCACCGCTACTATCCCTGCCCAACAATTACATAGTGGATCTTGGGTAGATGGAAGCTTTACCACCTGGATTGGCGATCCTGTGAAAAATCGCGCTTGGGATCTGTTGACCGCGGCCAGAGAAACCCTAGCCAGACACCCAGAAGCGACAGAAGAGACCAACCCTGAAGTGTGGGAATCTTTATTTGCAGCAGAAGGCTCCGACTGGTTTTGGTGGTTTGGAGAGGGACATTCCTCCAACCAAGATGAAATGTTCGACCAGCTATTCCGTGAACATATCGCAGCGATCTATCATGCTCTTAACGAGCCTGTTCCGAAAGAAGTCTATCAGCCTGTAGACAAACATGAATCAAAAGGCGATCGCCCACCCCAAAGCTTTATTCATCCAATGATTAACGGTATTGGGGATGAACAAGACTGGGATCGGGCAGGCAGAATCGAAGTGGGCGGTGCCAGAGGTACGATGCACCGTAGCAGCGCTGTCCAAAGGTTATTTTATGGCTTGGATCACCGCAATTTTTATCTGCGTCTGGATTTTAAAACAGGGGTAACGCCAGGTAAAGATATTCCAGGAGAGTTACATTTACTTTGGTACTATCCTGGCATGACTAATCATAATAGTCCCGCACCGATCGCTCTTTTGCCTGATGAATCCCCCCTCAACTATCATTTCCACCATCATCTAGGGATTAACTTAGTTACCGAATCCGTTTGGCTACAAGAGTCCCATAGTCATGGCCAATGGCATATTCGCGCCTGTCGTGCAGAGGCAGCTTTCGATCAGTGTTTAGAAATTGCAGTTCCTTGGGCTGATTTACACATAGAACCTGACTATTCTTTGGAAATTATCGCTATATTTGCCGATCATGGTGAATTTCATAGTTTTGTTCCCGAAAACAAGTTTATTCGCCTTCAAGCACCTTAGGGAGTTCGGAATTCGGAATTCGGAATTCGGAGTTATTCAGCAAAATAATTTGAAGCGTTTGTGGAATTTTGTTTAATTTTTTCGCCTTTGTTACCAAGAAACGGAAAAATTAGAGGGTAGATCAATAGTAAATCTAAAACAGTAAGTCTAAATCAATAATGCCAGAGAGAAAACGAATTGGTATTCTAACCAGTGGTGGGGATTGTGCAGGATTGAACG
>JBEANW010000363.1:0-3366 GCA_041165225.1 Cyanobacteriota bacterium
GGCTTAGAAGATCTCATGAGTCCTCTACGTCGTTTAAATGTACCTATTGCTGAAATCACCCTCACCTTAACCTTAGCCCTGCGCTTTATTCCTCTAGTATTAGAAGAAGTCCAGAATCTGGTGCGTTCCATTCGTACTAGGGCGATCAACTGGAAGAAGTTAGGTCTACGTCGTAGCACTCAACTATGGTTAATTGTTTCCGAAAAATTGCTGGAAAATTTATTGCTGAGAGCGGAACAAATTGCGACAGCGATGGACGTGCGGGGTTTTACTAGTCCTAACGAACATCAAGTTCAATGGCATCAATTAAAACTTAGGTGGCGGGATTGGCTCGCTTTAGGCATTTTAATTCCCTTTTGGTGCGCGCGCTGGTTTATTGGGGGAACTTCTTAACGTAAGTTCGATGAGTTGCAAAATGGGATGGTTTAGATTGGGAAAGGGGAAAAGGGAAAAGGCACACTCCCCGTTATGGCTCAGAATTTATCTGAGCCATAACAGAAAACCAAAAAATCCTGCTGACTTTACTTAGCTGCGGTTAAAGTATTTAGAGTCTGCTGTTGAGGCTCTAGCAGTAAAGTTCTAATTAGTCTCACTGCCATTTTTTGAGCCAGCCCTTCGGCAACCTGCTGCCCAATTATTTGAGTTTCAGGCTTGGTAATAATTCTAGCGACAATGGAGACCAAACGAGTCGGATCGAAACCTGGAGTTTGTTGCAGAATACCAACAATGTTTTTGAGATGGGTCATGGTGTAGGAATCTTGTCTATATTCTATAGGAGTTTCTTGCACTGCCAGTCCCACCCTTTGACGGAAAGCCGTCGAAATATTAAAGATAGTTCTCCGACCTAAACTATCGATCACATTTACTAACTCTTCGGCAATGCGATCGCGAATAAAGGTGCCGCGATCGCTATATAAGTAATCCAAAGCTTGGTCTACTACCCCATCAAAATCATAATCCCTAGAGTCAGTAGCGTTGTTGAGCAGATTTTCTAACCGATGCCAACGAAAACCTTCTTCTTTAAACAGCAAGTCTTTCAAAGATGCCCTGAGTTCAGGGGCAGGGTCGGTCAAAAGTCGTTTAGCAATATAGGGATAGGCTTTACTCAAAACCTTAAACTCAGGATCGACACCAATGGCAATCCCTTCTAAGGTCACCATTGAACGGATAATTAGCGCGTAGTAGGCAGGGACGGTAAAGGGAAACTCGTACATCATTGCCGACATCTGATCGGTGATGCTTTTAAAGTTTAATTCCGCCACACTAGCCCCCAGAGCATTGCCAAAGACATTTGCCAAAGCAGGCACAATTGGTCTTAGGTCTGTTTCTTTCGTGAGAAAGTCTAGTTTGACATAATCTTCTGACAGGGACTCAAAATCACGGTTAACTAAGTGAACTACCGCTTCAATCAAACCATATCTTTGATAAGGCTTAATTCGACTCATCATGCCAAAGTCCAGATAAGCTAATTTACCGTTCTCCATCGCCAATAAATTACCAGGATGCGGATCGGCATGAAAGAAACCATGTTCCAGTAACTGTCTTAAAGAACACTCTACGCCGATTTCAATCAAATGGGTGGCATCGATGCCCTTCGCCTGCACTGCTTCAATATCAGTCAGTTTAGTACCTTCGATCCATTCCATAGTTAGGACGCGGTTGCCTGTATATTCCCAGTAAATCTTGGGGACATAGATTTCTTCCATGTAACCATAAAATTCTCTGAACTTGTCGGCGTTACGTCCTTCTTGATTGTAATTAGTCTCTTCAAAAATACGCTCCGCTAGCTCATCAATGATGGCACGGAGATTAGAACGCACCTGCTTGACGTTATCCTGCACAAATCCTGCCAGTAGTCGCATGATATAAATATCCAGACTAATACGTCGATTCAGACCAGGACGCTGGACTTTTACCGCCACTTCTTCTCCTGTTTTCAGACGAGCTTTGTATACCTGTCCTAAAGAAGCCGCTGCGATCGGTTCGGGGGACATATCAGCATAAATTTCTTCTGGTCTTGCCCCTAATTCCTCTTCAATAAAGCGGAATGCTACTTCATTGGGAAAAGAAGGGATTTTATCCTGTAGGGTAGTTAATTCTTCTAGATATGCAGGAGGCACAACATCTGGTCTAGTAGATAATGCTTGACCGATTTTGATGTATGCAGGCCCTAGCTTCGTCAAGATTTTAATTAGTTGGTGCGCTCTCTTCTGTTGCTTGGGAATCGAATTACCCGTAAAGTTATCCCACCATGCTCCTAGAGCAAAGCGAGTAAAGGGAAACAAAATGCCAATAAAACGACCAAAGACTGAAAATGGACGGTTGCGGTATCGTGCGTTATTGGTTTCTGGGTTATAGCGCCAGTCCGCATTCGGCTCATCATAAGCTAATTCAGTATCCGCGTAGGTGTCGATCGCCTGGGACGGGACGGTAATGGTGTCTGTTCTCGATAATACTGTCTCTTGACGCATAGATAGTTTAAAGACTGACGCTAATAACTTTGTTAATAATTGTAACAAGAGATAGAAGCAAACTACCTTTTCTTCGGATTAGTTGAGATTTTTATTTTAAATATGGTCGCGATACTGCGATCAAGAAGGCTCAAGAACTTTTATGAATTTAAGCTAAAAATGAGATCGCGATTTTCTGCTCTCATGACAGCAGTAGTTTTCTAGCGAAGTAGTTTTTCCAGAACAACATCAATAAGACCATGACCAAAGACCTAAATAGATCATGACTAAAGTCCTAGACAGATTGGGACTAAAGCCACTTCAATTAGCACATTGTCTGTCATAACCTAACTGTTATAGTTCATGGAACCAAATTAAATCATGCTAGATGAAACAGTCTCATTTCCTCAAGATCTTGGTACAGACAACGATTTGATTTCGGGAACGGAAAACTCAGACAGTGGCATGTCTACTACTGAATACGCCGCCACAGATACGTTTGCCGATACGCAGTATTCAGATCTGCCTCTTGATAGCTTGGATACCAACAACCTACAGGATCTTTCATTGACCGAGGGAAGCACAGATCCAACAACAACAAACGAAGGTTCGGACATAGATAACCTTACGGGGCACAACAACAAAGATGCTTTAGTAGGGGAAGCCGATTCCCTCGATGGTATTTGGCAGTCAGACGGCTATGGCTATGTCATTGAAGCAAAAGGAAATGAAGTAGATGTTTATGAAGTGACCAAAAACAGTGCCATTCCTTCCTTGACTGCAACTAACGTAGACCAAACACCAGGAGATGGTGCAGTAGATTTTGCTAATGATAACGATCCAACAACCTTTGAAATTAAATCTACCGATTCTGATGATGTCAAAAGTTTACACGCTGATGTCTCTGGAGGGGATA
>JBEANW010000364.1:0-13081 GCA_041165225.1 Cyanobacteriota bacterium
AGCTACTTGAGTTAAAAGCTGAAGAGGAGTTAATTTTTGAAGCAATTCTAAAGCAGGGCGATCGCGAACAAATAACGAGCCAGCAAAACCGAGGGAATTAATGGGAATATTTTGGAAAGATTCCCGCGATCTCGGTACGATCATCATCCATTCTCTAGTGGCTAAAAAGTTATAGGCTCCAGGCTGTTGCTGAGTTTGAGGAGCGACGGGAAAACCGACATCATTTAATAAAGCCTGATATCTTTGGAGCATAATTTCCGCTGCCACTTCAGGAGAATCATGATTCGCAAGATCTAAAGCTGCAATACTGTGACGGAAAGAAAAACTGTCTAGTTTACCCAAAGAGTTTTTAAAAGTTATACTGGCGATCGCTTCTTCTAAAGGTCGATCCATGACATTGGGTAAAAAAGGCAGGGGAATCAGTTGCAGATGCTTATGGCTTTGAGAAGCCCCAGCAATTTTACCGCCGTTGAAAAATGCCAGTCCATCTATTTCCTGTAGGCAATACCATAGCGCTCGAAAGTCCTGTAGATTGAGTAAATCGGTCTGAGATTCAAAAGCACGAGTGACAATTAGCAGATGATTATTAACTACATTAAATTTGTTTAGTAAGCAAATATGGGAAGCAGAAAGATCGCCGACGAATAAATCTGGTTCGTAAGGCAGGAAAGGATCTACTTTTTTTCCAGTTTGGTACTCTTGTCGATGCTGTTGTTTGCTAGCTTGTTCTTTGCGGGCGAGATTAGATAGGGTGCGAACTACAAAAGAAATATCTTGCTGTTGAATCAAATGATACTCCGTTTCAATCGATTTCAATGCCCCGCATTGACGAGCAAATTCTGTCTGCTGAGTAGTTTTTGACCATAAAGTACCAGGCTGTAGTAAAAATCTAGCGGTGGGTTGATTTACAGATTCTTCCATTATAATTTTCCCTTACCATCAAAATTCCGAGAGCTACTTGTCCTTGCCCATGAGGAAAAACTAATAGCTAACAACTAAACCGCGTCCATATTCAAAACTGGAGTTTTAAATTAACAGCTTCGGCAGAGTCACAAACCTTTTCCCCTTACCCTTATGCGAAGCGGTATCCTTTAGGATTTCCCTTTTCCCATAAACCACTATAAAAACTGTGGCTTTCTAACTAGACACGGTTTAACAATCACCAACGCCAATAATTTTAGTCGCTTTCTAACACTGATTGACAATCTTGGGTAATTTGTTGCTTCAATGCTTCTAGGGAATCAAACTTTTTTTCTGGTCGTAGAAACTCTGTCAAGTTTACTTTCAAAGTCTGACCATAAAGATCCCCTGACCAATTGAGCAAATGCACTTCAATCGTAGGGGCTTTTCCCGCTACGGTGGGACGGCAACCGATATTCATGACTCCTTTAATTGTTGTTTGCTCTATCAGCACCTCCACTCCATAGACTCCAAAGCGCGGTAAAAACTTTTCAGCAGGAAGCTGCAAATTTGCCGTAGGGAAACCGATGGTGCGGCCTAACTGTTGTCCTGTGACCACTGTTCCCCAGAGACTATAGGGGCTGTCTAACATCAAATTGGCAGTCTTCATGTCTCCTGCTGCTAATGCCTGACGAATTAACGAGCTACTGACTCGAACTTGTTGGTTATGGCGATCGCTATATTTATGTAAAGAGTTAAGCTGCACTTTAATCCCATAGTTAGCAGCAATGTTTTGCAAATCTGCTCCAGTCCCTTTTCTTTGATAGCCAAAATGAAAATCAACACCAACACTAATAAAAGTAGCCTGTAGTTGCTTGACGATAATTTGTTCCACAAACTGCTGGGGAGAAAGGGCTGCTAAATCGCGATCAAAGGGCAACAAGATTAACTGTTCGATGCCTAGAGCCGATAATAATGCCGCTTTTTGGGGAATGGGAGTTAATAGTTGTAGCTTGCCCCCTGTAAAAAACTCGCGGGGATGAGGGGTGAAACTAACTACAGAGGGGTATATATGAGGTTGCTGAGTAGACTGAAACGAATCAATAATTGGCCGCAAGACAGTGCGATGCCCTTGATGAATACCATCAAAATTGCCAAGGGCGATCGCTGTAGGGGTTCTGATTTGTTCGATGGAAGATGCTATAAACACGCTTTACATTTTTACACATTTTTTTATGTCTAGCTGCATCATCAAGGAAAAGAAGGGTAGTAAATGTTGATTAAGGAATGGGAACTATAGCACTAGAAGAATTTTTAGTAATACCATGACGAAGCTGCAACATATTTCCTGGGCGACAATTTTCTTGATTTTAGGTTCAAGTAGTATTGATATTTCCCACGCTGCAAGTGTTTCCCGTGAAGCAAAAGTTTCGGCGATCGCAGCCGAGCAACCAGTAGAGCAACAGGAAAACGATGATGAAATGCTGGTTGCTTTGCAGAAGAAGCAAGAAAATATTGATGAACTAAACATAAGTAAAACAAAGAAATCTACCACAACAACAGAATCTAAATATTCATTGCATATCTAGAATTTGAACAGCTAGTTCAACTATTGAAAAAATGAGAGCAACCCTATAAAGCGATCGCTTTAGTACGAAAAGAGTATACCGAGGACAAATACACTATCCCTGCTGAGTTTAAGGAAGATATTCCAGGCTATAAAGTCTATCAAAAATATGCTGAATATCTCCCCGATTTGTAACTTTCGTATTGCAATAACTAATCATGTATCCAGCGAGTTCCCTGTTGTCAACGCCTGTAAAATAACGCAAGATATTGATGGCGATCTTTTATGATATCTAGCATCAAATAAACAATGATATTTCAAAACTTAAAATCGATTAATTTTATTCTTAAATCCTTATTTCTCAACCCACGTTCTTGGCTATCTGGTCTAATTTGGCTGTTAATGGTTCTTCCTGGTCAAGCAGTGGAGTTAAAAGTAGCTGTCCAGAAAGAAGTAGATACTCTCAAAATAGGTAGTTCTACTGCTGCCATCGTTAAAGATGGTGCTGGCAAGCAACTTGGGGAACTGAACCCAATGTCTTCTCTATCTGCTAAGTTAAACGGCAACAATATTACAATTTCAGAGCGAGTTGGGGCTGGAGAATTAGTCATTGAGCCAGAAAATAATGGTTATGTCTGGATTGGCGATCGCTGGTATCGAGGGACAACTCGTTTAGTTCGTCAGAATGATGGTATTACGGCAATTAATAAGGTTGATTTAGAACAATATCTATATAGCGTCGTTGGTGCAGAAGCGGTCTCTAGTTGGCCGATTGAAGCCCTTAAGGCTCAGGCTGTGGCGGCTCGCTCCTATGCTCTCTACAAGCGGAAAACAGGATCAAACGGCATTTATGACGTAGACACTACCATTGGAACTCAGGTTTACAAGGGTTTAGACAGCGAATATACGACTACCCATCAGGCAGTTGATAGTACTTTGGGTCAGATTATGACCTATAACAACCAAGTAATTTTAGCTGCGTTTCATTCTTCCTCTGGAGGCTATACAGAAAATGTCGAGGATGTCTGGACTTCTCCCCTACCTTATTTGAGAGGAGTAGTGGATTACGATCAAAAATCTCCTGTGTTTGAATGGCAACAAATTATTCCTGTCAGTAAGATCCAAAGTTTAGCCGCTGGGATTGGCAAGATTACAGGTTTTCAGCCAGCCGAAACGACTCCCCACGGTCGAGTGGTGTCGATGAAAGTAACAGGCGATCTCGGTAGTACAACTGTTAGCGGGAATGATCTTCGCAAAGCTCTCGATCTCCGTAGTACGCTATTTCGTGTTTCTACTGATGGCAATAATCTCCACGTCAAAGGGCGAGGTTTTGGCCATGGACTGGGCTTGAGCCAGTGGGGCGCTTATTACTTGGCGAAACAAGGGGTTAACTATCACCAAATTTTGGCACACTACTATCAAACTGCTAACTTGAGTAGGATGAAGCGATAAAGGGGCTTCGCTATAAGCCAATCATATTATTTAATTCACATATTTAATTCACATTAGACGTAAAGCTTAAGGAACATAGTCAAAAAGCATCTCAATGAGTTAAAAATATATATCATCAACAAATGTTAATTTATCGAGTTTTGTATTATTGACTTTTAAAACTTTTCCTGCATATGTCTCCTAGCTCTTCTACAGATATAAAGCGATCGCCTCGCATTTTAGTCGTCTCTGTTCGTGGATTCCGTTTTCAAGCAGCAAACTGCTGCATCTACGAGTTTGAAGATCTGCTTGTCGATCTAGAGTCGGCACAATTACATGTTTCCAAGCCAGATCGTAACTTTGATCTAGCTTGCAAAGTCTACCGTGGTGCTAAATATCTTGGTAGTTCTGACGAACTGGCTTTAAAAGCTACTCGTTTCCCCACGGAATTGGTTCTAGAACAGGAATATGATTTACTGTTCGCTGTATTAGATAACCCCTTTCAGTTTCATCTTTTGGAATCGATTAAAGGATGGCGGGAAAAATGTCGTCATACGGCTTGCTTTATCACCGAGATGTGGCAGCCTGATTTACAGAACAAGCGGTTGCTGAGAGAGCCTTGGTCAAATTTCGACCACGTATTTTTAGGAGTTACCCAATGTGTAGAGGGATTGAGCAAGTTAATTGACCCCCCTGTTACCTATATCCCCCCTGCGGTTGATACCCTGCGCTTTTCTCCCTATCCCAACCCCCCCAAGCGTTCCATCGATGTTTCTTATGTAGGTAGGCGATCGCCAAGCATTCATGACGCTTTAGTCAAAAGAGCCGCTCAAGATAATTTCTTTTACTATCACGACACCTTAAGAGGTAAGTTGGAAATTGAAAATGCTAGGGAACACCGCATTCTCCTGGCTAACCTCTTCCAAAGAAGTCGCTTCAACATTACCAACTACGCCAAATTCAACTCCACCGCTGAAACAGGGGGTACTCAAGAAATTGGTTATCGCTTTTTTGAAGGAGCAGCAGCGGGTACCGTCATGGTAGGGATGCCTCCTGCGGGAGAGGCTTTTCCTCGCTATTTTGACTGGGAAGAGCCGATTATCAAAGTTGATTTATCTGGGACAGATGTGGTGGAAGCGATCGCTCAATTGAATGCTCAACCTGAAAGATTAGAGCGCATTAGTCATCGTAACGTTGCCAATTGCCTCCTTAAGCATGATTGGTCTTATCGCTGGAGAGATATACTCGCTACCTTTGATCTAAAACCAAGTCAAGGAATGATTGACCGCGAAAAATACCTACATCAGTTGGGGCATAGTATTCTGGCGGAAATTGGAGATTAATTCTTTATTCCCTTTCCCCTCTTGGGAAGTCAGTCGCTAGAAAAACTAACATTTAAAACCAACATTTTAAGCTTGGGTAAACTTCAGCCGGAATTTTGGTGATTTACAAAATAACAATGTTCTTAACAAAGGTTAATATATTATACTTTTATTAACAAATTTATATAAGAGAACTTCAAATGGTGGCTCAATTTCCCTGGCTTACCGCGATTATCTTTTTACCTCTCGTCGCAGCCTTAGCAATCCCGCTGATTCCTGATAAGGATGGTAAAACCGTTCGTTGGTATGCTCTCAGCGTAGGTATTATCGACTTTATCTTGATGGGCTATGCTTTCTGGAGTAATTACGATGCCAGTAGCGCCCAGTTTCAACTAACTGAAAGCTATAACTGGATTCCGCAACTTGGGGTTAGCTGGTCAGTATCAGTAGACGGCATCTCCGCGCCTTTAATCTTATTGGCGGGATTTGTAACGACGCTAGCAATGTTGTCTGCTTGGCAAGTGGATCGCAAGCCTCGGCTATTCTACTTCCTCATGCTGGTACTTTATTCGGCGCAGATTGGGGTATTCGCGGCACAGGATATGTTGCTATTTTTTGTGATGTGGGAACTTGAATTAGTTCCAGTATATTTACTAGTTTCAATTTGGGGTGGCTCAAAGCGTCGTTACGCAGCCACTAAGTTTTTACTTTATACCGCGGCAGCCTCAATCTTCATCCTGGTAGCAGGTTTGGGGATGGCTTTCTACGGCGATAATTTAACTTTTGATATTGCTGCTTTAGCGTTGAAAGATTATCCCTTAGCTTTGGAAATACCACTATATGCAGGGTTGCTCATTGCCTTCGGGGTTAAATTAGCTATCTTTCCTTTACATACTTGGTTACCTGATGCCCACGGTGAAGCCTCTGCGCCAGTGTCAATGATTTTGGCAGGGGTATTACTCAAGATGGGTGGCTATGGTTTAATTCGCTTCAACATGGAACTGTTGACCGATGCTCACGTTTATTTTGCTCCTTTACTAGCAACTTTGGGAGTGATTAATATTGTCTACGGTGGTTTTAGTTCCTTTGCCCAAACCAATATGAAACGCCGTTTAGCATATTCTTCCGTGTCTCACATGGGATTTGTGCTGATTGGTATTGCCTCTTTTACAGATATTGGCACCAGTGGGGCGATGCTACAGATGCTATCCCACGGGTTAATTGCCTCCGTATTGTTCTTCTTAACAGGAGTCACTTACGATCGCACCCACACTTTGTTTATGGATCGCATGGACGGTATTGCCCTAGTAATGCCGAAAGTTTTCGCTCTATTTACTGCTGCTGCTATGGCTTCTTTGGCTCTCCCTGGCATGAGTGGTTTTGCTAGTGAAATTGCGATCTTTGTGGGGATGGCTACTAGCGATGTTTACACCCCAGCTTTCTCCACCGTGATGATTTTTCTAGCTGCGGTTGGAGTCATCATGACCCCGATCTATTTATTGTCTATGCTCAGACTAGTGTTCTTCAACTCTAACGAAGCTCTCGCCTGTGATATTGACCAGGCTAAAATGAGGAAGCCAACCAATGAACCTGCGGTGTGTTTTGGTAATAGCTGTGTTTTACCTGGTGAAGCTCCCTTTGATGATGCTAATCCCAGAGAAATATTTATTGCCACCTGTTTCCTCATCATGATTGTCGGCATTGGAATTTATCCCAAGCTCTTTACCCAGATGTATGACGTGAAGACGGTGGCGCTAAATGCAGAACTGCGTCAAGTAGTTATTGCTCAACAAAAGCATCTGACCTTAGCTCAGGCACCAGTAGTCGGTGAAATGGCTAAGTAATTTTCGATTATTTAAAATTTAAGACTGATTTTCTAAGAGACTGATTTGCTCAATTTGTAGCTATTGTCAGTCTCTTACTTGTTTTTAATATTTTAATAAAGCGATCGCATCTTCGTAGGGTGGGCAAAAGATTAACATTACCTGAATTTTGGAAGAAAGGACGACGGCAATATGTGACCAAGGTGAAAAAATAAATACCACCTGGAAGATAAGCTCGTCGATAATTAGGCATTGAAACTGAATTCGGTGGGCATCGATAACCTCATAAACCAAGATTTGAGCTTGTTTCGTAAACTTTAGTTGCTATTTAGGCTCTACCATTCCAATTCTTCTTCAGAAACACATTCAGACAAAATAGAACAAAAGTGCGATCGCAATAGTTTTTTGTTGAAGAAGAGATCGCTTTTCTAAATAAATAATCCATCGCCAAAAAAATAGCGCCCTGTCGAAATAGAGCGCTGTTAAAGCTAACTAATGGAGGTTAGAAAATTCTTTAACCGTTGATAGCGGGTGCAGTCATGGCTACTGGAGTAGCTACGCCACTAGCTAAATCTAGCGGGAAGTTATGAGCATTACGTTCGTGCATTACCTCGAAACCAAGGTTGGCGCGGTTTAGAACATCAGCCCAAGTATTGATTACATGTCCCTGGGAATCAATCACAGACTGGTTGAAATTAAAACCGTTGAGGTTAAACGCCATGGTAGAAATACCCATCGCCGTAAACCAAATACCCACTACAGGCCAAGCACCCAAGAAGAAGTGCAACGAGCGGGAGTTATTGAAAGAGGCGTACTGGAAAATTAAACGGCCAAAGTAACCGTGGGCAGCAACAATGTTGTAAGTCTCTTCTTCTTGACCAAACTTATAGCCATAGTTGAGGGACTCGGTTTCAGTGGTTTCCCGCACTAAAGAAGAAGTTACCAATGAACCGTGCATTGCTGAGAACAAAGAACCACCAAAAACACCAGCTACACCGAGCATATGGAAGGGGTGCATCAGGATGTTGTGTTCTGCTTGGAATACCAACATGAAGTTGAATGTTCCGCTGATTCCTAAAGGCATTCCATCGGAAAAAGAACCTTGTCCTAAAGGATAGATTAAGAATACTGCGGTAGCTGCGGATACGGGAGCAGAGTAGGCTACGCAGATCCAAGGACGCATACCGAGGCGGAAGCTAAGTTCCCACTGACGACCCATCCAACAGAAAATACCGATGAGGAAGTGGAAAATAATTAGCTGATAAGGGCCACCATTGTAGAGCCACTCATCTAAAGAAGCTGCTTCCCAAATAGGGTAAAAATGCAGACCGATCGCATTACTAGAAGGAACAACTGCACCAGAAATAATATTATTTCCGTAGAGCAGTGAACCAGCTACAGGTTCGCGAATACCATCAATATCTACAGCAGGGGCTGCAATAAAAGCGATTAGAAAGCAGATAGTCGCAGAAAGCAGGCAGGGGATCATAATAACGCCGAACCAACCTACATAAATGCGGTTATTGGTGTTAGTCACCCAGCGGCAAAATCTTTCCCAAAGACTATAATTGCCTTCTTGGCGGATAGTAGTTGTCATGGATTATGTATTGCTGAATATGTTTTGCATCATTTTGAGACAGAATTTCTATCTCTTTACCTAAGTATATTTACTTCTCTTATACTTGATACATGTTATTTAGTGAATTTTTTTTGCTTTATATCAAACATACATTAAGCAATATAATTATTCTGAAATAACTAGTAATATAAAAAAGTTTTATTGCTTTGAGTTTATAAAAGTAAATAAAGTAAACGAAAAGAGTATATTTATTTAAAGTTCAGTAAATTCTTCGTTTCATTGGCGGATAACTCCCGCCATTCCCCAGGATTCAAATTGGTGAGATCCAGCTTAACAAGATCACTACCGATAGATACTCTAACTAATCTGAGGGTAGGATAACCAACCGCAGCAGTCATTCTTCTGACCTGACGATTTTTCCCTTCGGTGAGAATCATTTCTAACCAACAGGTAGGTATAGACTGGCGATCGCGTATCGGCGGTATCCGAGGGGGTAAATTAGGTTCAGGTGATAGTAAACGCACCTTAGCTTGGCGAGTACGATAGTTTTTGATAGTGACACCGCGACGTAATTTATCTAGCACCGATTCATCAGGAATCCCCTCCACTTGCACATAATAAGTACGAGGGTGAGCAAACTGAGGATTAGCTAATCGGTGCTGTATTTGACCATTGTCCGTTAGCAATAGCAGCCCCTCGCTGTCTCGATCTAATCTGCCTACGGGATAAATTTCAGGAATAGGAATATAGTCTTTTAAAGTTGAACGAGGATGATCCCTCTGATCGCTAAACTGACACAACACTCCATAGGGTTTATAAAATAACAAATATTTCATCGCGATCGTTTGCTAGTAAGTGATGTTACGCACTCATTGAACTGTGAAGATTGGGAAAGGGGAAAGGGGAAAGGGGTAAGGGGTAAGGGGTAAGAGTAAGGCGCGTTTTTGTGTAAGGTCAATTAGTAAATCTAAAATCATCCATGACGCATTAAGCTATCTAATTAAGCTATCTAAATGGAGGAGCGTACATCAAGCCACCATCTGTCCAGAGGGCATTTAAGCCCCTTTTTAAACCAAAAGGTTGACCAAGGTTGCGGTCATATACCTCGCCATAATTGCCGACGTGCTTGACAATTCTTTGGGCAAAATCATTAGGTAGCCCCATATCCTGCCCTAGATTTCCCTCCAAGCCCAAAAAACGTCTAATTTCAGGATCTTGTGACTGGGCAAAGCTTGCCACATTGCGGGAATTGATGCCTAATTCTTCTGCTTCAATCATGGCATAGACCACCCACTTAACGACATCAGACCATTGAGAATCATCATCGACTGTTATGGGCCCCAAAGGTTCTTTCGACAATACCACCTCTAATACTTGATGATCATTGGGTTTGTCCAACAATATACGACGAGCAATTAGCTGAGAGCGATCGCTGGTGGCAGCTACACAACTTCCCTGTTCGTAGGCATCATATAAAATATCGGTATCCTCAAATACGATCGGGGTATAACTTAGACCTGATTTTCCCATGCGCTCCGCTAGATTCTGCTCATTGGTTGTTCCCGATAGCACACAAACTGATTTGCCGTCCAAGTCCTCTAAGTCCTTGATTTTACTAGCATTGGTAACTAATAGCCCCTGACCATCATAAAAGGTTGTAGGAGCAAATTCCATGCCGACGGAAGTATCTCGGCTCAATGTCCAGGTCGTATTACGACTCAGCAAATCCACCTCCCCCGACTGCACCGCCAGAAAACGATTCTGGGTATCCAGATTGCGAAACTCCACCTGACTGGGATTATCAAACAGGGCTGCTGCTACTGCACGACAGAGATCTACATCCATTCCTGAATACTTCCCATTTTCATTCACCGCACTAAACCCAGGTAGTTGTCCATTGACACCACAGATTAATTTTCCTCGACTCTTGACCTTGTTTAAGCGATTATCCCTGCTGCCAGGAGCTTCTGATACTTCTTTTGCTTCAGTTGTCCCACTAGCTTCAACCTTGCTACTTTGATCCTGATCTTGAGCTTTATTTTGATCTTCATGGCGATCGCAACCACCAAGCAGCAAAAATATAATTATGGCGATAGAAATTAGTTTTAAATCTATTGGGGTCAACATATATGATCTATCAATATTAGCGGAAAGGAGGAGAATACATTAAGCCACCATCTTGCCATAAAGCATTTGTCCCTCGTGCTAAGTGAAAAGGCTCACCAATATTGCGCTCATAAACCTCGCTATAGTTGCCAACGTGTTTCACAACTCTGCGGGCGAAGTCATTGGATAATCCTAATTTTGCACCCATGTCGCCTTCAATACCTAAAAAACGTCTAATTTCTGGATTTTTGGGATCTTGAAAGCTATCAATATTTTGGGAGTTAATTTTTAACTCTTCTGCCTTGATCATGGCATAGGTCACCCATTTCACGACATCATACCAGGCTGGCTCGCCATTGGCGATCGCTGGGCCTAAAGGTTCTTTGGAAATTAATACATCAAGGACTTGATGGGCATTCGGCTCTCTCAATTGACTACGACGAGCAACTAGTTCAGAACGATCAGAGGTAGCAACATCACATTTTCCAGCTTCATAGGCAGCATATAACTGATTAGCGTTTTCAAACGGCAGAGGTAAATAGCCCAGACGATATGTTCGCATGGTTTTGACTAGATTGGTCTGAGAGGTAGTCCCCTGGGGGACGCAAATCGATTTGCCACTAAGATCTTCGATGGTTGTGATGCCACTTGCCTTGCTAACTAATAAGCCCTGACCATCATAAAAATTAGTCGGTGGAAAATCTAGTCCGCCAGAAGTATCGCGGCTCAAAGTCCAGGTAGTATTGCGGCTGAGGAGATCTACTTTTCCTGAAACAACCGCACGGAAACGTCCTTTTGATTGAAGATGACGAAATTCTACTTGATTGGGATCATCAAATAAGGCGGCGGCGATCGCTTTGCAAAGATCAACAGAAATTCCTGAATAACTTCCATCAGGCTCTTTGTAGCTAAATCCTAATAGTCGCTCATCAATTCCACAGATAATTTTGCCCCGTTGTTTGATAATTTCCAAGCGTTTTCCCTGGCTCTCAATAACCTGATGTTCCGAGGCAGAACTAATACTATTAGCACTGTCACAGCCACTAAGATTAATTAGGCTGAGTGAAATTAGCCCCAGGAAAAGCCAAGTTGATTTTTGCTTAATAATTTTCCGCATAGTTGACTTAGCTTTAATATCTTTAATCAAATGGAGGTGAATACATCAAGCCACCTTCTTTCCACAGAGCATTTTTACCCCGTTCTAAACCAAAAGGCTGACCCAGATTACGTTCATAGATTTCGCTATAGTTGCCCACCTGCTCGATAATTCTCTGGGTAAAATCATTAGTTAGTCCCATGTCAGAACCTAATGTCCCATCCATACCTAAGAATCGGCGGATTTCTGATTCCTTACTTTTGTGATAGACGTTGATATTTTCTGAGTTGATGTTTAATTCTTCTGCTTGAATGAGAGTAAAGGTCACCCATTTTACAATATCAAACCATTGAGAATCTTGATGTATGAGGACAGGAGCTAGAGGTTCTTGAGATATATGTTGAGCTAGGATGATGTGATCTTGCGGGTTTGCCAAGATAGTTTTGCGGACGATCAGCTGCGAAATATCCCCTGTAATTGCTTGACAGCGATTCTGTTCATAGAAATCAAATAGCGTTTCGCGATCGTCTGAGGTCAAAATTTTGGCAGAAATCTGGGCTTGATACAAATAATCTTGGAGATTATCGTAGCTAGTGGTATTTTCTGGGACACAAATAGTCTTATTGGCTAGCTCCCTCAAGGTTTGAATTTTGCTATCCCGATTGACCAATACTCCTTGAGCATCATAAAAAATTGGCGGGGTAAAATCCAAATTCCCATCAGTATCACGACTAAGAGTTTCAGTGGTATTACGACTTAACAGATCAATTTCCCCTGACTTAAGGACATCGAATCTTTCCTCTGTGGTGACATCACGAAATTGAACTTGACTAGCATCATCAAAGATCGCCACCGCGATCGCTCGACAAAAATCAACATCTATCCCTGCATATTTTCCTTCAGCATTAACAAAACTAAAACCAGGTAATTCGCCATTAACGCCACAAATTAAATAGCCCCTGTTCTTAATGCGATCGAGTTGACTCACTCCTGACTGCTGCCGTGGCTGATTAACAGCATTAGCTTTAGAGGAAAGAATAGCTATGTTTTTACTGTGATTCCCAGTAATAGCCGAAAACATCAAACTTCCTACCAAAGCTGCCAATAATAATTTTGGTGTCCAGGAAATCTGGTTAAACATTCTGGTTAAATATTGCTTTGATGAATTAATCAATACGAAGAACTGTGTTGTTGAATGTTTTAGCTCCCAACATAAATTTTCGTGATCGCATTTTAACTTGAGTTGAACCACAAACT
>JBEANW010000365.1:0-4611 GCA_041165225.1 Cyanobacteriota bacterium
GAATATCAAACTCAATCGTGTAAATGCCTCGAATGCGGTGGGGTAGTCCGAGGATCTTTACCCGCTGGAATAGTACCAGGGCGAGACTTGAACATTAAGCTTCAAGCACTATTAGTATGGCTAGGTAATTATGGGCACTTATCATATGAAAAGCAACAAGAATTGGTGTGGGAATTAGGCGAAATTGAGATTGGGACTGGAACACTTCAGAAAACAAATCAACTTTTTATCATTAATTGCTCAATTAATTCTGTTCATCAATAATAATTAACGAGAACTGGTATTTTGATAGTTATTATGTACTATCAGCTAGAGCTTAGATTTGTTTTAAAAATCAACCTCTTAACTTATAAAGCTTATTTTAAAAGGGCTTTTCAGATGATTGTCACCCCAAAAAGTAACTAAGTCAGGCAAGATTATTTTGACGGCGTATCGCACTAATAATGCGGGGGAAAGGATGCCTGAAATTAAACCTAACTGTAACTGAGTTCGGAGTTCGGAGTGATCCAAATTTTAAAAATCTCTTTACTCTGTGGATAGGGAATTGGGGAATTGGGGAATATTGAAAAGAGGTGAAGAACTGAGGACAAGTAATCAATTCCTGTATCAGTTTGTTCCCTTCACCCCTTCTATAGTTTTTATAGTTGGTCTAATACTGGGGAATACTCGAATCAATTTCTTGGCTCCAGGCAGCAATTCCCCCCTTGACGTTAGTACCTTCAATTCCCGCTTCTCTAAGGATATTCAAGGCTTTGGCAGATCGACCTCCCAATTTGCAGTGAGCAATGAGACGATGACCATTTACTAGTTGTTTCACTTTCTGAACTGCGCTACCGTCTTCTAATTCCGCTAAAGGAATTAAAACTGAACCTGCAATTCTGGCAATTTCGTATTCGTTAGGATTCCGCACATCCAGTAGCACGAAGTCACTTTTACCGCTGTCTAGTAACTGTTTAAGGTCTTGAACGCTCATTTCGGCGATCGCTTGACTCGCAGCCTGTTCCGCAGCAGCAGCTTGGGGAATACCGCAGAATTCCTGGTAATCAATCAATTTTTCAATGACAGGTCGTTCAGGATTGGGACGTAACTTAAGCTCACGGAACTTCATCTCCCAGGCATTATAAAGTAGCAGTCTACCACTCAGGGTATTTTCAGCCCCTAAAATAATCTTAATTGCTTCCGTTGCCTGAATCGTGCCAATAATGCCACAGAGAACCCCTAGAACTCCTCCCTCAGCGCAAGAAGGTACCATGCCTGGTGGCGGTGGTTCGGGATAAAGATCGCGATAGTTAGGGCCACCTTGATAGTTAAAGACTGTTGCTTGTCCTTCAAAGCGGAAGATCGAACCGTAGATATTTGGTTTATCGAGTAAAACGCAAGCATCGTTGGTTAGATAACGGGTGGGGAAATTATCTGTCCCGTCAACTACCACATCATAGGGTGCAAGAATTTCCAAGGCGTTGGCGGAACTGATCGCTGTCTCGTACAAATCCACCTGACAATGAGGATTAATGCTGAGAATACGATCTTTAGCTGACTGAATCTTTGGCTTACCTACCCAGGATTCACTATGAATAATTTGACGCTGTAAATTAGAACTATCGACAATATCAAAGTCTACCAAGCCAATTCTGCCAATGCCTGCTGCTGCTAGATACAGTAGTAGTGGAGAACCAAGACCACCGCTGCCGATACAGAGAACGCTAGCTGCTTTAAGGCGTTTTTGACCGTCTAATCCTACCTCTGGCAGGATGATGTGACGCGAATATCGCTGATATTCCTCTTTATTGAGTTCTATTGCTTCCAAATTTGGATTAAGCATGGTGATTAGAAAAAACGCGATCGCAGACCCTGGGGTTCAGGTCAGCTTGTACTATAAGCTTTTCATTATATAGAAACCCCACCTTAATTACTAGTAGCGATTCTCCAGGTATTTGAATCTCAGACGGTTCAATTTTCACCTACCGATTTAACTAAGCGATGTTCTCGATTTGTTACAAACGCTAAATACACTGCGATATCAGTATATGAGCGATCGCATTTATTAATTTACATGATTCTTGTCTTCTGACCATTGTGCAGGATTGTTAATAATGTAGCGACGGATATTATTTAAGGATTTTTCATCCCGAATAACATTTTCGTAAAATCTAGATTGCCATTGAAAAATATCATCACCATTCTGGCGACACCAACGGGTAACTGATGATTTATAGGAACGGATGATTGCGCTCAATGTGCCTGATTTTGGCGATAATTGGGACATGGTTTGGGACAAATCCCATTCATTATCATCAACCGTAGGGACGTTCCATGGAACGTCCCTACGGGGGTTGTCGGGGTTATCGATGATAATTATGCCGTGGACGTGATTGGGCATAATTACAAATTCGTCCAAATATGTATGTTTTGAATGTTGGGGTATTTCTGACCAATATTGTTGGGCAATTTTGCCTACTGCTGACAAATACATTTTGCCATTAATTACATCCCCGAAAAAACATTGTTTTTCATGGGTGCAAATGGTTACGAAATAATAGCCATTGGCAGCATAATCATAATTTTTTAATCTGATGGATTTACGACCAAATTTTTTATTTGAGGTCATGATATTTTGTCCATAAATACCGCAGGGACATTCCATGGAACGTCCCTGCGGGTTACATTATTAAACTACCCAGATTGAATTAACTATTAATCAATACCTTCAATCCTGTCTTCCACTTCTTGATACAATTCCCGCAAGCGATCGAGGTTTTCTTCATTGGTTTCCCAATAACCACGGCCATTAACTTCCAGCAATGTTCCGACAATCTTACGGAAAGAATTGGGGTTCATATCCATTAGACGTTTACACATTTCAGGATCGTCAATGAAAGTAGTATTAACATCTTCATAGACCCAATTATCTACCGCATCGGCAGTAGCTGACCAACCCATGGTGTTAACCAAGCGCTTGGATAGTTCCCGCACCCCTTCATAACCATTGCTGAGCATTCCCTCATACCATTTGGGGTTAAGCATTTTGGTACGGACATCGAGGCGGACAGTTTCCGATAGAGTACGCACTTGAGCGTTAGCGGTAGTGGTATCGGCAATATAGGCAGTGGGTTTTTTACCGTCATCTCGTAGGCTAGAAACGATCTTAGTAGGATCGGAATCAAAGTAGTGAGATACGTCGGTTAAGCTAATCTCTGATGAGTCGAGGTTTTGGAACGTAACATCGGCTCTTTTTAAGGAAGACTCAAATAAGCCACGGCTTTCATCCATTACCCCAGGGTTATCAGAGTTAAAGGCGAAGGATTTACGATTGAGGTACATATCCTGTAGCTCTTTTTCTTCTTCCCAACTGCTATTTTCCACTGCTAGGTTGATATTAGAAGAATAGGAACCAGAAGCATTAGAGAAGATCCGAGTTGCTGCTTGGCGGACATTAATGCCCATTTCCGCTGCTTGTTCTAAGGCGTTCTTACGTACAAAGTTCATTGATAAAGGTTCATCGGCTTCTGCTGCCATTTTGACCCCGCGATCAAGGAGGTTCATTTGATTGATAAACAGATCGCGGAATACACCAGAACAGTTGACCACCACATCAATTCGAGGACGACCTAATTCTTCTAAGGAAATTAACTCCAGTTTGTTCACCCGTCCCAAAGCATCGGGTACAGGACGTACTCCTATCATCCACATGATCTGGGCTAAAGACTCACCATAGGTTTTGATATTATCTGTTCCCCAGAGAACACAGGCAATGCTCTCAGGGTATTTACCTCCGTTATCTAACATCTGACGGTCAATCAAGCGATCTACGACGATTTTGGCTGATTGAACCGCTGCGAGGGTAGGAATAGATTGAGGATCTAAAGCATGAATGTTTTTACCCGTAGGTAAGACGTTGGGGTTGCGGATGGGATCGCCTCCAGGGCCAGGAAGAACATATTCTCCTGCTAAAGCTTGAAGTAAGCCACCAAGTTCATTATCGGCACATATCTGTTCTAGGCAGAATTCTAAATATTCTACTAAAGGCTTAATTGCTTCAGGATCGACATTTTTATAGCCATGTTCACTCAAAGCTTCCATCCAGGGCGCTTTCTTACCAATATTGAAGAAGTTCAGCTTAGACACCATCGAAACTCTACCTTCGGCATCAATCTGTGCCTGAACCAATGCCCCTACCGCAGCACGAGTCGCTTGGGTAATGTCTTGGAATAACTGCACGTCGGCTAAAACACCGCGATCGTTATTGGTATAGATTTCGTCGATATCTCGCCCGATACTATTGGCAATAATGCGCGGGAAAGAAATAATCCCTTCTTCTTCGCGGTCTAGGTTGGAGATACTGACTAAAGTAGCGATCGCTTCTTCCGCTGTTGGGGGTTTGCCAATGATATGTAAGCCACAGGGCAGTAACCGAGATTCGATTTCCATTAGCTGTTTGTAAACCAAACCAATGATCCGATCCCGTTCATCCCGTGTCATCTCTTTGGCTGAGTGGTCAGGGAAAGCAATATCTTTATCCAGATTACAAATCCGCGCCTGATCCATCACTGTATCCACAATTTGGATACCTCTTGCGCCATCTTTCAGGCTTTGGTATGAACCAATGAGATC
>JBEANW010000366.1:0-8712 GCA_041165225.1 Cyanobacteriota bacterium
CATATATATTGAACTTTGAAAAAATATAGGATATAACGGCAGCTATATAAATTGAAATATTATTGATTATTTAACCAGGATAATTGATGATAAAGCAATAATGTAATCTATTTTATCAAGCAACAAAATAAAGCTTTAGATACCCCTCTTGAATTGTTATTAATTAACAGTGTATTTGTATCTATTGCTATGAATTTATGCGTATATTAACTATTGCTTGCTCTAGCTTATTATTGTTGCCTTGCATGAGTGCAAATGTTTGGGCAAATCCAGTTGTTCAAATTCCATCAGAAGCAGAGTTGTCAGGAAAAAAAATAGCTCAATCATCTAAAAACAATCCAACCTACGTTGCCGATAATTCTTGGGACAGTTCTAACGATAAAAAATTAGAGGATGTCAAACTTAAACTACAAGATATTCAACAGCGCAACTTTACTCCTAGTCGTGGTGTTCCTGCCTTAACTATTGCTAATCCCTATGGTTTTGGCGCAGATCGTGGCTTTTATACTGGTCTTAGCTATCAGACTGATACCCGTGGCGGATTAGAGGGCAAAAACGATGGAGATGCTACTTGGGGATTTGGCGTAGGCTTAGGCAATGCTCAAAAATCTGTGGGGGCAGAATTAAGCTACAACCTCGCCAGTTTTGGGCAGAATGGGCGAGATTTTGGTTCAGGGGGATTTAACCTCAAAGTACATCGCAAAATTGCTAATGGTTGGGGGGTTGCGGCTGGTTGGAATAGTTTTTTGTCCGTTGGTGATGCCAATGACTTAGACGATTCTTTGTATCTAGCCACTACCAAAATTTTTAAAACCAGAGCCAAGGCGGATTCTCCCTTTAGCCGTGTCGGTGCAACGATTGGTGTAGGGAACGGACAATTTCGTAGTGAAGATGATATTGCCAATGATAACGGCAGGGTGAATGTTTTTGCTAGTTTAGCTTGCCGTGTAGCCCGCCCCGTCAGCTTAGTTGCCGAATGGACTGGACAAGATTTAGGCATGGGAGTTTCCATATCTCCTTTTCGGACTATTCCCGTAACCGTCAATCTGAGTGCCAGAGATCTTGTGGGTGCAGGAGATGGCACACGTTTCGTAGTGGGAATTGGTTCAGGACTCTAATTGAAAAATATCATCAGGAATTTCCAAAATGTTAGATCAAAAATTAATCTGGCTAAGTTCTTTAGTCGCCGTAGAAATTATGCTGTCAGGCTCTGTGGTTGCTCAAACTAATCAGTCTGATACGACGGGGGGGCAAACCTATAGTTCTCCTGCTGTCAGCATCGATAGTATCAATGGTAATGGTATTTCTCCCTCAACCCAATTTAATCCGACTACGGGAGAAGTTCAGGGGGGTGGCATCACTACCCCTATTAAAGTGGGTACGGGTACTGCTTCTGATGGTGAATTGGGCAATGACAGTCCCAAAAATACTGCCGAAGGCAATGGAAGCCAGCCTAGAGAAGTCACTTTGAACGATGTCGCTGAAGCTTTAGAAACTGGACTAGAGCAGTCTTCAGATAGTTTAGCCACCGCCGAAAGCAGCGCTAAAGTAGCCGATGCTGCTCCCAGAAGAATTGCCAGAAAAAGCGGTGTTCTGGACGAAGAATTAAGAGCCTGTGTTAATCCTGTGAAACAAGCGCGGGATGCTGTCAACAAACAACTCTTTGAGTCAGAAAAATTCATCAAGCAGGTGAATCAAATTGAACCGCAGAAAAATATTTGGTAATCGGAGAAAAATTATGAAGCGATCGCGATCTAAAACAAAATTCTTCTCAGGCAAGGTTGTTGGTGTCTCTCTAGGGACATCTCTAGGGGTATTGGGACTATTCAATCCTATTAGTCTGGCCGCGGATGCTGATATTGTCGGCAACCAAGGTATCAGATTTACTGAAGATACTATTGTCGAATTTGAGTTTATTGAGTCCCACGGCGCATATCAATCTACTTTTGGGGTCATCGACCTCGATTCTTGTCAGACGAACAGTGGGGGCATCATTGATTTTGATTCTTGTGCTAAAACTCCCTTAATCTCGGAAGTCAAAGCTTCTGATAAATTTGATACGGTATTCCGTCGCTCTAGTTATGAAACCGATCTCCAGGAAGCGCGTAACAACGACTTTTTGGGTAGTCCAGGGGATAGTGTCCCCGATTTTGAAGGAGAATTTACCTTTAAAAGCGATAAAAAATATGCTTTTTACTTAGAATCAGAGTTTGCAGGTAAACCTGCGGGGACAGTCTACACTACCGATCTAATTAATTCTCGTAGTAATCGTCAGGCATTATTTAATGAAGAAGGATTGACGGCTGAAGCTGTTACGAAACGTCGTGGTGATCCTGTGGCGGATGCCAATAAATTTAGTTATCTAATTAAAGGTGGTTTGTTAATTAATTTTGATGATACTGGTTCCAATCTAGTTAAAACTGACCAGGAAGATGTAGACTTTGATGATTTTATTGTTGGTATAGGAGGGGGCATTCCTTGTAAATATAATCAAGCAGCTCAAGTAGATCAATCAGGTGAAGCTATTTCTGAACAGGCTAAATAGTTCTCAATAAACAATTTAACCCCTAAGTCAAATGTGGTAATAAGACTTAGGGGTTTTTTCTGACCTAAACTTCTATATCTAAACCTGGTTTGGGCATCGCCGTTGGCTTATGTTTATTTAGTTGCCGTAGCCAAAAACCACCAATAACCGCCACGATGAGAGAGATAAACCCTGTCGAAGACTGTAGAAGTAAAAATCCTCCAATTGCCAGCATGGAACCAAACAAGAGTAACGTAGCTGCCGCCACTTTGAGTAAATCTTGAGTTAAATCCTGGGCAGGAGGGATTCCTGTTCTTTCCCGTTGTTTTGTCCAGCCAATGCCCCCTGGCTGCACCCGTCGATAAAATTCGTCTAAAGTAGCATCCGATTCTGGAGGAGTCAGATACATCACCACAATCCAAATAGCAGCAGAAGTTATGGAAATAAAGAGCAGTTTAGAGCCAAAATCCGCGAGGATATTCCCAAACCCAGGAACCAGACTGGCAATTTGCTCAGGATAAACACTAGTGATTAAACCAATGATAAATCCTCCTAACATAGCCGCTAATTCCGCAGCAGCGTTTATGCGCCACCAAAACCAGCGGAGGATTAAGACTAAACCAGGCCCTGTTCCGATCGCAATCACCAAGCGAAATACTGTTGTAATATCTGTCGAGTATAAAGCAGCGATCGCTCCAAACACGGTGACGACGGCAGAGGAAAGCCGACCCATCATCACTAATTCCGCTTGGGTAGCATCGGGCTTGAGAAAACGGAGATAGAGATCGTTAGTCAGGTAAGATGCACCCCAGTTAATCGAAGTAGAAACTGTACTCATAAAGGCGGCAATCAAAGAGCTTACCACCAACCCCAGCATGATCGGGGGGAGAAAATCCAACATCAATTTGGGATAGGCTAGTTCTTTGTCTTCCAAGTCGGGATAGATCACCATTGCCACCAAAGCAACGATAATCCAGGGCCAAGTGCGAATAGTATAGTTGAGAATATTAAACAGCCAAGAAGACTTTTCCGCCTCGGCTTCGTCCTTGGCAGCGATTAATCGTTGAATAAATTCCCCTCCTCCATCACTACGACGAAAAGACCACCATTGGACAAATAAGTAGGTGGAAAAAGTAGTGGCGGTGATGCCCGCAGCATCACTCCAACCAAAGCTACCATTGCTAAAATGAAACGGGAAAAAAGATAGCACATCCAAGTCGCTTACCTGCTGCACCTGGGGAATCAACTCGTGGATTCCGCCCACATGATTGACGGCAACGATCGCCACCACAAAAGCCCCAAACAAGGCCAAGAAAAATTGAAAGAAATCCGTCGTGACTACGCCCCACAAACCAGAAAAACCCGAATATAGTAGTACTAAGGCGCTAACCCCCACAACACTCCAAATTTTGAGATTTTCTCCAGGATTAACTCCCAAACTCTGCCATAATTCCAGGGCATCTACCACCTTCACCATTGCTAACATCGCGTAGCCAATGCCGATACAGTTAATTGGCACAGCAAACAAAAAGGCTTTTGTCCCCCGCAGAATCGCTGCGTTACGTCCCCCATAGCGAATTTCTGTCAGTTCAGCATCCGTGACAACTTCCGATCGCCGCCACATCTTGGAGAAAATGTAGATCAAAATTACATGGGAAATGCCAAAACTCCACCATTCCCAGTTCCCAGCAATCCCTCGACTGGCAACTACTCCACAGACATATAAGGGTGTATCAATGGAAAAAGTTGTGGCAGCCATACTTGTCCCCGCTAACCACCAAGGAAGCGATCGCCCAGAAACAAAAAAGTCCTCTAGACTACGGGAAGCTCTACGGGAGAGTAAGATGCCCAACCCAGTAGTGAGGACAAAGTAAACAAGGACAATTAACCAATCTATGAGTTTCATGGATTCTAGTATGCCTGGTTAAAACGCCTCATTATAATAGATATATAGCCTGAATTAAAAATTGACACAAAAAACTGGAATACCAAGCAACTAAAGAAACTAATTAGTGCTGATATTCCAGATAGTTTTCAGGGATTTAATTTAGAGAGAATTAGCAGGGTTCTCAATCAATTTTGTTTCGATCAAAGACTCGGATGCCAAATTTTCTAGCCCCACAGAACCCAACATTTCAGACCATTGTTGGTGCATCATCGTGCTTTGTGTCACGGAATCCAGATTTTCTGCCAACACCGATAAAGCATCAAACCAAATGCCTTGTTCCCGATAAATTGCTACTTTTTCCAGAGAACTGGCATTATTCAACTTTTCTTGCAGGTTCTGGTCAAGTGCTTTTTGACGCATCCAACCTTCCGCGACAATATCTCGCGATCGCTGGTGATTATTGCAGATCATCGACAAGTACCAATGATAGTTTTGGTCTGCTTTTAAGAGACTAGAATTAACCTCCCCAGGAACTTCAACACTCATAATGCCATTCCCCTCCGTAGAGAGAAAAGTTTCGTAGATCAGTTGATCTTTTTGATTACGTAATACAAACTCCAGGGTGCTAGTTTCTTTGATCTTGGGGATGTAGAAAAATAGCTTGGGTGAAACAGCAGCATTAATGCCCACAGTTTTTTCAGGAATTAACGCCATTAAGTTTTGGTTGGCAGTATTGGCAACGCAACTATCCTGAACACCTCTACTACCCCCATCACGGCGATGAGTAGGCAAGCCAAAGTCGGTTGCTTTAGTCTGGGTTGATTTTTGTTCTGCCGTGGCGGAGTTAGTTAATCCTAACCAGATTAGATTTAAAACCAAGACAAAACTCAAGCATGCAATCAATTTATGAGGTGTATATTTGATGTTTAACATTATCTATAAGATCAACAATATAATTATCATTTCAATACCTACTATTGTAACTATGGTTAATCTTAAACGCCATATTGTTTAAACTCATTTATACTTGTTTTGCAGTTATTTTTTTAATGATCAAGTCTCAATATTATTACTTAAATCATCTATTATTGATTGCCAAAGTAAAACTGTTTTTTGTACAAACACAGCGTAAAAATACGTAGTTCAAATAATTATTTTAATCTCTACTATCTTTATGAAATTTATCTTTGACAGCCTGAAAAACAAGTATCTAAAGCTTAATAAAGCTCAGAACTGGGTTAATACTTATAAGTCTTCGCTTTTCCTGTTAACTATTTTTATTACGCTGGGAGTGATGGGAGTTAGGCGCTTAGGTGCATTACAAGCACTAGAACTGTTGGCATATGATTGGATGGTCAATCTACATAACGAAGATCAAACCGATCCGCGATTTCTAGTAGTAGAAATTACCGATAAAGATATCGAAAGATACAGCAGTTATCCTATCAAAGATAAAGTAATTGCTCAGTTATTACGCAAATTACAGGAACATCAACCAAAAGTAATTGGCTTCGATCTATATCGTGAAGTAGCATATCCCCCTGGCACTGATGCCCTGAGACAAGAATTACAAAAAGACAATGTGGTGGTAATTCAATTGATTGGCAATGGGGAAAATGGTGTTTCTGCCCCCCCAGGGGTGAAACCAGAGCAAATCGGTTTTAACGACATTGTGGCTGACGCAGGAGACGATGTTCTGCGACGCAACTTGATGTATGTTCAGTTTGGCGACCCAGACATCAAGGAAATGTATGCTTTTTCTCTGCGCTTAAGTCTTAAATATCTGGAGGAGCGTCAACTTAAGTTTCAGGTTGGGGATAATTATCTGCAAATTGGCAAGGCAAAGTTTCCTGATTTGCTGGCAAATTCAGGCGGGTATCAGCTTGATCCTGCGGAAACCCCAGGTCAACAAATTCTGATTAATTACCAATCCCCGAATATTGCTCAACGGGTTACTTTAACCGAAGTTTTGTCAGGGAAAGTTGACCCTAGCTTAATCAAAGACAAGATTGTCTTGATTGGGACTACATCTCCTAGCGTTAAAGATATTTTATCCACCCCTTATAACCAAGGTTCCGACAGCTTAATGCCTGGAGTGGTTGCCCATGCCCAAATGACGAGTCAGATTTTGCAGGTGGTCTTGGATGATGCTAATTTATTCTGGTTTTGGTCAGAATGGGTAGAAGGACTTTGGGTTTGGGGTTGGTCTTTAGGGGCAGTAGCGATCGCCTGGAAAGTAAAACACCCCGTCGGGATTATTGCGGTGGGTATCGCTAGTGTTGGCAGTTTAGCAGTAATTTGTTTTGTCACTTTTGCTTTTGCTGGCTGGATTCCATTTATGCCCGCAGCAATTGCTTTTACCGTGACCAGCGCTAGTGTTTTGGGTTATAAGGCACTATACAATCTTTTCTACGATTCCCTGACAGGATTGCCGAATCGGAGTTTATTTGCCAAACAACTCAAAAAACTCAAGCAACAGGATAAATCCCAAGGTTTTATTAGTATTTTGTGCCTGGACTTAGACCGCTTTAAATTAATTAATGATGGTTTGGGTTATCAAGCAGGCGATCGCATTTTGCTGGAGACAACTCAAAGGCTACAATCAAATCTGCATCCCAAGGCAATCTTAGCGAGAGTGGGGGCGGATGAATTTGCGATCGCCATCAAAACTAAAAAAGATACTACCGAAGCGATCGACATTGCTAACCAGCTAGAACAGGCAATAGCGGTGCCGTATAAACTTAAGGAACAAGAAATCTTTACTTCTGCCAGCATTGGTTTAGCTTTCAATCCCCCAGGAGAAGACTTTCAGCCAGAGGAGTTATTACAAGCCTCCCATACCGCTATGTATAAGGCAAAAGCATCGGGTAAGAGCCGACATGAAGTGTTTGCCACCAAAATGCATGAACAGGCGCTAAAACGTCTCCAGCTAGAGGCAGATCTCAACCAAGCGATTAATAATCAAGAGTTTGAACTTTACTATCAACCGATTATTTGTCTGAAAACAGGAACTATTAAAGGATTTGAAGCTTTAGTTCGCTGGCAGTCCCCCACTCGTGGTTTTGTTTCTCCTGGAGCCTTTATTCCCATTGCGGAAGAAACAGGTTTAATTGTCCCGATGGGAAGTTGGATTTTAACCACGGCTTGTAATCAGATGCAGCAATGGCGAGCCAGCTTTCCCAGTGCCGAAAAGGTGGTGATGAGTGTCAATCTTTCTAGTCGGCAGTTTGCTCAAGCGGATTTGATTGCCCAGATTCAAGAAACATTAATCATCACTGGATTAGCAGGGGCAAATCTCAAGCTGGAAATCACTGAAAGTATGGTGATGGATGATGTCGAAAATACCATTGATCTCCTCCACGAGCTAAAGAAATTAGGAATTAAAATTAGTATGGATGATTTTGGGACGGGCTTTTCTTCCTTCAGCTATCTCCATCTTTTCCCCACTGACACCCTGAAAATAGACCGCTCTTTTGTCAGTAATATGAGTCAAGGGTTAAAGAACCAAGACATTGTCAATACCATCGTGATCCTAGCTCACAGATTGGGGATGGACGTGATTGCTGAAGGCATTGAAACTAGAGATGAACAGGATATTTTGTCTCAATTTGATTGTGAATGTGGACAGGGTTATTATTTTGCCAAACCTCTGTCCCAAAAGGATGCAACGGAGTTGTTTGAGCAGCACAAAACATGGGAAACTTGATTCGCGAGTAATGGGTAATAAACTAACGTTATGGTAAGGATTGGCTTAAATATCGTGAAACCAGGCATTTTATACGGCATCAGTGTCGGCACAGGCGATCCTGAATTGATTACTGTTAAAGGATTACGTATCTTGCAATCGAGCGATATTGTTGCCTTTCCCGCTGGAGTCAATGATCGTTTAGGAGTCGCTCAAAATACAATTAGATCATGGCTTAAGCCAGATCAGCCACTTTTACCCCTGGAATTTCCTTATGTTCAGGATGAACTCAAATTACAATCAGCCTGGGAAAAAGCCTCTCAACAAGTGTGGCAAGAACTAAGTCTGGGAAAAAATATTGCTTTTGCTTGTTTAGGCGATGTCAACTTTTATGGCACTTTTACCTATCTCGCTCAAACGTTAGGGCGATCGCATCCTGAAGTATCCATCGAGACTGTTCCAGGAGTCTGTTCTCCGATGGCGATCGCTTCCGTCTTAGGTATTCCTCTCACCGTCAATCAGCAGAAAATGGCAGTTTTACCTGCTTTGTATTCAGTTCAAGAATTAGCAACAGCCCTCGATTGGGCGGAAGTAGTGGTGCTGCTCAAAGTCAGT
>JBEANW010000367.1:0-4587 GCA_041165225.1 Cyanobacteriota bacterium
AGCGGCAAGTAATACTAAACTAATAACGGCGATCGCCAGTACCAGAAAACCTACCATAATCGCTCTAAACTGATCCTCCTCACTCAAAATACCAGCTTCAGATTTCGATTTAAGGGCATGCCAGATATGACCACCCAAGAAAACACTACAGAGAGTAAACTGCACCCCTGCAAATTGACTGAGATCCGCCCCATATAATTCAACAGGAAAAGCAATGTCATTAAACGCCACAAAATAGCCAGAGGTAAATGCCATCAACGCTACCCCCGCTAAACTATAAGCGAGAATTGCGTGTCCGCTATAAGTCAAGCTATTGCTTGCCCAGCCAAAAGGCTCTTTGGTAATATGCCAAGCACCACCAGCAAGACAAGCTACTCCCACCCAGATATGACCACCGATCACATCTTCCAAGTTATCCACCCCAGCCATGCCCAAAGGATTCCAAACCCCATCACTCAAGCCAAACAGGTAGCCAAAGATAGTTATAGGATTGAGGGTTGGCTCGGTAACTAAGCGCACATTTCCCACCACAGAATCATAGATTCCGCCCCAAAACATCGCTTTCCCCACCAATAGTAATGCTGCTGCGCCAAGAAATATCAAGTGATGACCCAGAATAAATCCTAACTGCTGGCGATCGCTCCATTCATAATGAAATTTGGCAGCCCGCCCCGAAGACTCTTTCAGATTAGCAGGGCCGCGAAAGACATGAAATAACCCTCCTGCACCCAATACAGCAGAAGCAATTAAATGCAGTATCCCAATGACAAAATAGGGATAGAGGTCAACAATAGTCCCTGATACACCCACCCCAAAACCTAATCGCGCGAGATTGGGCAATAATAATAATCCTTGCTCATTTAAGGGCATATTCGGCACAAAACGGTCTATCTCCAGCAGAGTAATTGACCCCGCCCAAAACATAATCAATCCTGCATGGGCAATATGCGCCCCTAATAGTTGACCTGATAAATCAATTAAACGAACATTACCCGATAACCAACTGTAATCTTGGCGGGGATTTTCTGTTATAACTGTCATAAGCTTTAAGTTTGTATCTAAATAACAAGAAAAGCTCAATGCAAAGTAAAATCTGCACTAAGCTGTAAATGAGAACACAATTACAACAATGCAATTGGAACTGAATCCCTAATTTCCAGCCCCCTCTGTAGCTGATTTAGAGGTAGCCTGTGGTTTGCCGACCATAGATTCACCTGATTGGGGAGTTCCTGCATTGTCTAAAGCTGCGGTTACCCGTTTAAAATCAAAGCCAATTGACCGTAGTGCGTGCCAAAGATGACCCTGAAGAAAGAAAAATGCCAGGAAGAAATGAGCATTAGCTAACCAACAGCGAGCGGTGTGAACTCCTGGAGCTAAAGCTACGGTATCGGTAAAATAGGGTACAACTCCTAACTTGACATCCAACGGCGCGCCATAAAATTCTGGAGGATAAGCCAGGGTGTTAACTGCACAGTAGTAAGCCGCCACAAAGCCCGCCAAGGCAATACCACCGAGAGAATAAGATAGAATCGCCTCTCCTGAAAAGATCAACTGTTTCTTTGCCCAGCCCAAAGGTGGTGTAATGATATGCCAGATCCCGCCACCAATCAGCATGAAGCCAACGAAAACATGACCGCCTACCAAATCTTCTAGGTTATCTACAGCAGCAAAATGGGTTTGATAGCCAAAAATAGTCGCGGGATTGAGGGTAGGATCGGTGACAACTCGCACGTCTTGGATATTGACATCGTAAAGTCCACCAAAAAACATCGCTTTAGCCACTAACGCCAATGCACCTATGCCCAAAAACAACAGATGATGACCGAGAATCAGCCCCAATTGTTTGGGATCATCCCAGGCAAAATGGAAATCAAGAGCTTTTCCTCTAGCCTCCTTTAAATCTCTTGGTGCTTTGAAAGTATGGAATAGCGCCCCCGCACCCAATACAGCAGAGGAAATCAGATGTACTGCCCCCACCACAAACATCGGATAGGTATCGACCACTTGTCCTCCTGCTCCCACACCCAAGCCCAAGGTGGCTAAATGAGGAATCAGAATTAATCCCTGTTCCCCCATCGGTAGAGTCGGATCAAATTTAGATAATTCAAAAAAAGTAAATGCTCCTGCCCAAAAAACTATCAGTGCAGCCTGAGCCACATGAGCAGCAATAAATAAGCCAGATAGATCGGCAAAACGTGCATTCCCTGCCCACCAATCATACTTAACCTGCGGTTGATCGTATGTCTGCAAAACAAAACCTCTTAATTAATTTTGTAAACCTTGTTACTATTTATTCTCAATAAGTTAGCAACAATTCAATTTTGCATTATTGATAGTAGATTGCAAGTAGATACTGACAAAACTTAATAAAAAGTGATCCTCTGGCTAAAATTCGTTTGTTTTTAAGGGACTAGCTAAAGTACAATTCCTCAAAAATACCAAGCCACGCAAGCTGATAATGATTGTATGGCACAGGTTTTACAACAGCCTGGAGTTTTTTGCTTGACTAGTGACTACTTAAAGAAGCGCAAAAAATAAAAGAAAATATTTGTCAATAAACTAGAAATCAATGTAAGCTAATCTAGAATCTTATTGATAAATAAAAGCAATAATTTAAAAAGGAGGTTTCATCTATGACCGCCGTAGCGCAAAATCCCGCAGAAATTAAAACAGAAATTGAAGTTTCTTCTATTCCTTGGTGGAGGGGGAACGCTCGTCTACAAGATCTTTCTGGTAAATTGCTAGGGGCGCATATTGCCCAAGCTGCACTAATCGTCTTCTGGGCGGGAGCGATGACTTTATTTGAGTTGTCTCACTATATTCCCGACTTACCAATGTCCGAACAGGGTCTAATTTTATTACCCCATCTGGCTACTTTAGGCTTAGGTGTCGGCGATGGTGGGCAAATTATCGACACTTATCCGTACTTTGTAATCGGGGTGGTGCATCTAATTTCTTCGGCAGTATTAGGGGCAGGAGGTGTTTATCATGCTCTAATTGGGGCTGGAATACTGGAGCAGAATGATACTTTCGCTGGCTTTTTTGGCTACGACTGGAAAGACACCAACAAAATGACAACGATCATTGGCATCCATCTAATTTTGCTAGGTAGCGGTGCGTTTTTGCTCGTTTTCAAAGCTATGTTTTGGGGTGGCGTATTCGATCCTTGGGCGGGTGAAATGGGACAAGTGAGAATTATCACCGACCCCACAGTCAATCCTGCTACTATTTTTGGCTACCTATTTGGGGCTTTTGGCAAGTCAGGCATGGCAGCAGTCAATAATCTAGAAGATATAATTGGCGGTCATATTTGGGTAGGTTCGATTTGCATCTTGGGTGGCTTCTGGCACATCGCCACTCAGCCTTTCAGTTGGGCGCGTCGGGTGCTGGTATATTCAGGAGAAGCCTATCTTGCCTATAGTTTGGGAGCAATTTCCTACATGGGATTTTTGGCAGCTTACTTCTGTACTGTCAATGCTACTGCCTATCCTGAAGTTTTCTACGGCCCTGTTGGTTTAATGGAAAACGATACGGGAACAGTCACGGCTAGAGGATGGCTGGCTACTTTCCATGTTGTATTTGCCGTCTTGTTTCTTCTGGGTCATATTTGGCACGCCACCCGCGCCAGAAGTAGAGAAGCTGGCTTTAATTTTACTGCCCGTGATGCTTCTTTAGTTGTCGCCGAAGATCCTTTTGTGGGTAATCTGAAAACTCCCCTTAACTCCTCCGACTTTAGTATGTGGCTATTAGGGAGCATCCCGTTTTATCGTTCTGGTCTTTCGCCTCTGTTCCGAGGTTTAGAAATTGGCATGGCTCATGGATATCTTCTCTTTGGCCCTTTTGCCCTTTTAGGCCCTCAACGAAACAGCGAACAAGGAAATTTAATTGGTTTACTTAGTGCGGTTGGATTAATTATCATTCTGACTATTTGTTTAGCAATTTATGGTGCGGCCTCCTTTAACCAAGAATGGCGGTCTGATTTTCCTAATTATGCCACTGTTAATCCTGACGTGCCAAATGAGCTTAAAACCACGGGCGGTTGGAATCAATTTGCCGTTTCTTTTCTCGTCGGGGGTATCGGTGGGGCATTCTTTGCACACCAAGTTTACGATCATTTCGATCTGCTAAAAGCGTTATTTAGTGGCAGGATCTAATTTATTCAAATTTTATTGCAATAAATTAGCAATAAGCTGTATGATACTGAAGAGAAATTTTTCTCACGCCTGACAAGGAATTGGGCAGCGACAAATGTCTGATTCCTTATTCTTAAACCCATAAAGTTCAAAGCTTTCTTCTAGTTAAAATAATTGGAATTAGCTTTTTACTATTCTCTGCAAAGGTTGCTAGCTCTTTCAATAAATAGTAATTAATTTCAATAATCCAAAACTGACAAACCACATTCCACAAAACCATAAAATCAATCAGCAGGAACAATAATCATGGCTAAAATTGGACTATTTTACGGCACAACTACAGGCAAAACCGAAGAAGCTGCTGAAGCAATACAGAAAGCTTTAGGCGGTGCAAATGTTGTGGCACTCCACGAAATCGCTGATGCCTCTGATAGTGACTTTGCAGAATATGATC
>JBEANW010000368.1:0-5059 GCA_041165225.1 Cyanobacteriota bacterium
CCCTGGAGACCATAGTTGGGGTTATAATCCTCGTCACTTTTTTGCTACAGAGTCTAGTTATGGTTCAACGACAGATTTAAAACACATGATTGATGAATGTCATGCTAGAGGTATCCGCGTCATTGTCGATGGCATTTACAATCATTCAGAGGCAGAAAGCCCTTTAACCCAGATAGATCATGACTATTGGTATCATCATGACCCGAGAGATCCAGACAATAATTGGGGTCCAGAGTTTAACTACGAACATTACGATAAAAATTTAGAGACTTATCCAGCCCGCAAATTTATCGGTGATGTGATTCGCTATTGGATTGAAGAATATCATATTGATGGTATTCGCTTCGACGCAGCGCGACAAATTGCTAACTACGATTTTATGCACTGGATTGTTGAAGAAACAAAAAAAACGGCAAGTATGAAGCCTTTTATTGATATCGCCGAACATATCCCTGAAACTACCGATATTACTAATGTTGACGGGCCAATGGATAGCTGTTGGCATGAAAGTTTTTATCATACTATCAAACATCACATCTGTGGCGATCGCTTTGACCTGGAAGAGCTTAAAGATGTTCTTGATTGCAAACGTCAAGGCTTTATGGGTGCAGTGAATGTCATCAATTATCTGACTAATCACGACCATGAACGCTGGATGAAAGAGTTAGGCGATCGCAATATCTTTGAAGAAGCTGCTTTTAAACGGGCTAAGTTAGGGTTTGTGCTGTTAATGACAGCAGTGGGAATTCCAATGCTTTGGATGGGGGAAGAATATGGGGAGTACAAACCCAAAACCCCAGAATCAGCAAAAATCGATTGGACACTTTTGGGGAGTGAACTCAATCGCGATTTGTTTGAGTACTGTAAAGGCTTGATTCATTTACGCAAAAATAATCATGCTCTTTACACTGAAAATATCGAATTTTTCTGGGAAGATCCAGAATCGCAAGTTTTAGCTTACACCCGATGGAATGATGAAGGTTCTCGTGTTGTTATTGTTGCTAATTTCTCCGATAACTATTTAGCTGGTTATCAAGTGTCTCATTTTCCTGCTAACTGCACTTGGCACGAATGGACAGGGGATTATTATCTTGAATCTGGAGATGACGACATTCTGGTTGACTTACCAGAATATGAAGCTAAAGTTTTTGTTTGGCAATGAATAATCAGAATTGTAAGGGTGAATGTCGCCCTTACAATTCACTTGTACTCAAAGATATGAGTAGATGATTAGTTAAAAATTAGTCAAAAGTATCTTTAACTTTGCGCTCTATGCCTTGAGAAAGATCTTCCCCTGCTTGTGCCGCACTATTTTTGAGGTCGCGAACATTTTCCTTGGTGCCTTGGGAAACATTTTCTCCCAAGTCTTTAAAAGCTTCCTTGCTATCTCTAGTAATATTAGAAAACCGCTCGTTTAATGGAATATCTCCACGAGCTTCTTCCAGAAATTCTCCATTGGTTTTCGGTCTTTGGGAGTCTTGGTCATGTTGACGTATACGTTCAAGTAGTTCTTTTCCCGAAGGCTGTTGCGTTGGCGTACTTTGCACGGAATTGACATCAGTGGCGATTAAGAGCCAACTAGCTAAAAAGATAGTGGCTAGAGACTGTACTCGAACACCTTGGAAAAAATAGCTGATTTTGGCGATCGCTTTTCTCACGTGGAGGGCAATCCCATCAGGAATTAAGTTGTAGATCATAAATAATCAGACACTCCTTAGTTATTTTTTTAGTTGATTGAATCAAATTATTGAGGTTGTATCAGGAGCCACCTCAATTTCACCTTTTTCCCGAACTCGCTGCTGAACGGTAGTTAAATCACTGAGTTGGTCGAGGTCAACTCCAATTTCTTGACCTGCAAGCACAAGATTCTGTTGAAATAATTGAATATTCTCACCATAACCACATTGTTGACAGGCTGCTGTTAAACCTTGCTCGACATTAGCCTTAGCGCAAGAAATCAGTTCTATGCCTTGTAAAGGTGTAGATGATGTCATATTGATATCCTCCAGTTATGGGGCAAGTAGCGATCGCATTCATTTTTGGACTTAATTACTTAATCAAAGTAAATCAAAGTAACTTTAGATCATTAGAGCATTTGTCCCTCCGTCGCTCCCAAAACTTCTTTCCAAGCTGCCAGCCCACCTTCTAACTGTGAGACCTTGGAAAAATTAGCTTCGCGCAATTTGCCAGCAGCATCAGTAGTTTGTTCTTGATCATCACCGTAAACATAGATATCGCGCTCAAGATCGATACTTTCACTAGCTTTTTCTGGTAATTCTGCTAAGGGAATAGATTCGGCTCCAGTGATATGTTCTTGATTAAAAACATCGCGATCGCGTACGTCGATTATGCTAAGAGCTGGTTCACCCCATTGCAGACGTTCTTTGAGAGCTTGTGCTGTGGAGACAGGCATTTGCTGAGAGTCGGGACTGGGAATGAATCCAGTCACTTTGTCTTTGATTTTAATAATATTCTCTTCAACGTTTGACATGATGTTTAGTTTTAAATGGTGTCAAATACCATTTAGACAAAAATGCTTAATTTTGTTTTCTTTCTTTTGAAAGATATTGCTTTGTCCTTCGTAAGGCAGAAGAAAATCAAAAACTAAAAAATAAACTAAAAAATATTGCTCGATTTCGCAAAAAATCTAACTAAAGATTCATTATTTAGGGAAAAAAATTATTTAGGATTTGCGTGAAGTTAATCTTAACTAGTAAAAGGAGTCTTAAATGAAAAGCACCGAAAAAATACCCGCACAATCTCAAGATAGAAAACCAGGTTTAGAATCAAAAATGACGCCCAAACCTCAGTATGATCGTGATGATTACTGGGCTAACCGCAAACTGCGAGATAAAGTAGCTTTAATTACAGGTGGCGATAGTGGTATCGGTCGTTCTGTTGCAGTTTTGTATGCCAAAGAAGGTGCAAAAGTAGCGATCGTCTATTTAGACGAACACCAAGATGCGGAAGAAACTAAGCGTTTGGTAGAAGAACGGGGTGGAAAATGCTTGCTTATTGCTGGCGATATTGCCAGTGAAAACTTCTGCCAAGAAGCAATACAAAAGACGATTGATGAATTTGGCAAATTAGATATTCTGATTAACAATGCTGCTATACAATATGCAGAAGATACTCAAACCCTTGAAGACATTGATTCTGCCAGATTAGGAAGAGTTTTTGGCACTAATATTTTCTCAATGTTCTATTTAACTAAGGCTGCTTTGCCTTATCTGCGAGAAGGCAGCTCAATCATTAACACCACCTCGATTAATGCTTATAAAGGCAATGAGTATTTACTGAGCTACACTACCACCAAAGGGGCTATTCTCGCCTTTACCCGTTCTTTGGCTCAATCTTTATTAGCAAAGGGTATTCGAGTCAATGCTGTAGCGCCTGGGCCAATCTGGACTCCCCTGATCGTTGACACTATGAACCCAGAGCAAGTTGCCAATTTTGGCAAACAAGTACCCATGCAAAGGGCAGGTCAACCTGTAGAAGTAGCTACATCCTATGTATTCTTAGCTTCAGATGATGCCTCTTACTTTTCTGGTCAAGTTTTACATCCGAATGGCGGTGTAATTGTCAATGCTTAAAATTTCTATAAGCTATAAGCTATAAGCTGACTAATTGAAAACGTAGTCTATTCAACTAACAACAGCTATAAAATTAGTCTAGGGTAGTTTGTAACCAGTTACTCGTACTATCAGTTCTCCCTGGTTAGGGTTTCGATTCAAAATAAATGCTCCTGAATTAGTTTCGCCGTCAGATAAAAAGTCAATCTGCTGCGAACCGATATCCTCAATTTTGCCATTCAGGTTAAGTTCAGCTATCACTTCTACAGATTCAACAGTTTCGCCACCAGTATTGGCAACAGTAAAAGGAATATAAAATTGTCCCCCAGCCTGACGCACTTGGGCATCGGTTGTCACAGATAGTACGGGAGGCTGGTCTTTTTTGGTTACCCATTGATAAATTACCAGTCCCACAAGTAAACCCAGAAGTAGCAAAGAAATGCCAAAGCTGACATTTTCAGCAAAGGAACGTTCGGATTGTTTTTCGCCATCGCCAGCAGCATCATTCATAAACTTCATTCATAAAATTTCAACTTCAACTTCCTAAACAGCTATCCGCCCTGCCGCACCGCCAATAGTAGCGGGTAACCCCAAAATCACCGTATAGTTTAACCAAAGACTCCAGGGATCTTCTCCGGAAAGCCGATGAAAAAACCACAGCATTAAAACTGATGCCAAAAGAGAAACTAGATAAGAAAAAACCGTTTCTCCCGAAGGGCGCTGAAAAAGTCCTTGCTGCTGATAACGCTTTTTTTGGTTAGTAAACCCCGCCGCGAAAACAATTGTGTAAGAAACAATTAAGGAAGTCGCCATAATTGCCAGTATCCAAGGTGGCGAAGCAGCAGCAGCTAGCATAGGAACCTCATCGGTGGGAGCGATCGCAAAAGCAATAAAGACAGCCCCGATCGCAGTGGCGCTAAAATCGGCAAGGGTATACTTCCAAAGAGTTTCGCCTGCTGTTCTACGTTTTTGTTGGCCAGGCTTAGCTGGGGAAGGGTTTGAGGAGGTAGATAATTCTCGTTCACCACTCAGAATTGATTTTGAGAGTGCTACTCCTAGGGAGAAAGGAACACCCTCAAAAATAATTTTTCCTAATCCCTCGGTTAAAGAAGTTTCCCGAGTAATCTGCTGTAATAAAACTAACATTAATGCGGCACAGACAATTCCAATTGCCATAGCTTCAATACTTTCTGTCACAGCTTCAATTATTTCATGGCTACTGTTTCTGCGAAATCCTTGCACTCGAATCAGGAAAAAAATGATGATGTAAGTAGTACTCAAAATATAGATCAGCACTGAAGGCTGGACTTCAGAACCAATGAACCAGACTTCCATGGTGTAGAGCAGCGGAATTCCAAATAAAAATCCTCCTGAAACACCGTTGACTAAATCCCTAAACTCTTTTGACCAAGCTGGAGCAATTTTAAGTTGGTGAACACTTTTTGCAGGCACAATTTAACCCTAAAATACTGATTTTATTCTTGTTT
>JBEANW010000369.1:0-4508 GCA_041165225.1 Cyanobacteriota bacterium
GAAACAGGACACTTGGTATTTGGAACTCTCCACACCAACTCCGCTTCGGGAACAGTGGATCGGATCATTGATGTTTTTCCCGCTGCTCAACAGGCGCAAATTAGAGCCATGCTGTCTAACTCTCTAATCGCTGTCTTTAGTCAAACCTTGGTCAAAAAGAAAAATCCTAAACCAGGCGAATTTGGTCGGATAATGGCTCAAGAAATCATGATTGTCACCCCAGCAATTTCTAATTTAATTCGGGAAGGTAAAGCAGCCCAAGTATATTCCGCGATCCAAACTGGGGCAAAAATGGAGATGCAGACCATGGAACAGGCCTTAGCCGATTTAATCAAAAAAGGCATTGTCAGTATGGAAGAAGGATTAGCCAAAAGTTCTCGACCAGATGAACTACAGCGCCTCTCAGGAAGTGCTGCGGGGGACGTTGGCATGATGGCGAATGGCAAAGCGCCTGCTAAACGCAGTTAATTGCTATTGAAACTAACTATTTTCTGATCACTAACTCAAGTATTTAAATTATTTAGTCAATTCTTATGTCTACTTATACAGCAAAAGTCAAAGACAATTCAGGAAAAGTCTTTCTAGAAAAAATCGAGGCTGCTTCTGCTGAACAAGCCCGTTTGGTACTCAAAAATCGATATGTGGCAGTCGGCAAAGTCAGTAAATCTGGGATGGAAATCAACTTAGAACCGTTACAGCTAGCCTTAGCCAAAGTAACGGTTAAGGACAAAGCAGTATTTTCTCGTCAGTTTTCGGTGATGGTCAATGCAGGGGTGGCAATCATTCGTGCCTTAGGTATTTTGTCAGATCAAGCCCCCAACCCTAAACTTAAAAGAGCGCTATTAGGCATTAGTGCAGAAGTCCAGCAGGGTACAAGCTTGTCGGAGTCAATGAAAGCCTACCCTGAATGTTTCAATAACCTCTATGTTTCGATGGTGGAAGCGGGAGAAACGGGGGGTGTTCTTGATGAAGTGCTGATGCGATTGTCCAAACTGTTGGAAGACATGGCAAAGTTACAGAACCAAATCAAATCAGCTATGGCTTATCCTGTAACCGTAGGTATTTTTGCCGTCATTGCCTTTTTAGGAATGACGATCTTTTTAATTCCCGTATTCGGGGGGATTTTTGAGGGTTTAGGCGCAGAATTACCTTTGCTAACCCGTGTCATGTTGGGCATTAGTGGTATCCTTCGTAGCTGGAAAGTTTTAATTCCTATTGGGGCATTTATGGGTATTAGCTTTTTCTTGCGTAATTACTATAAAACTCCTATGGGTCGGCTTCAAATTGATGGCTTTATGTTGAAAATGCCCTTGTTTGGTGACTTAAATGAAAAAATTGCCGTAGCTCGCTTTTGCCGCATTTTTGGTACTTTAACTCGCTCTGGGGTTCCCGTCTTACAGTGTTTTGATATCGTCTGTGACACTATTGGTAATCAGGTGTTGGTTAATGCGGTTATGGCTGCAAAATACGATATCCAACAAGGGGGGATGATTTCCCTTGCAATTCAAAAAGAAAATGTCTTCCCCGCTCTAGCAATTCAAATGATCAGTATTGGGGAAGAAACTGGGGAACTAGACGGCATGATGGAAAAAGTGGCAGATTTTTACGAGGACGAAGTGGAACAGTCTGTTAAAGCTCTTACCAGTATGATTGAACCGATTATGATGGTGGGTATCGCTTTTATGGTCGGTACGATTTTGCTCTCGATGTATTTACCAATGTTCTCGATCTTCGATCAGTTAGGTTAATGGTTGATTCTCTAACCAGTGTTCTTATCTTGAGAATTTTATGATATCTGTCAAAAAAGCTGACTATGAGACATTGCTGGCAGAATATAGTACCCGCAGTGGGGCGATCGCTTTATTGAAGCAATATCGCCCTTATCTTGAGGCATTACCCAGCATTCGTCGTCCAGAACAAAGTTTAATTACGATTCCTCTCCCTGTGGTTCGGATTCGCCGACCAGAATTATCTTCAAATAATCCTCTACAAACTAGGACTCCTAGGGTTGCCACTGCTCTTCCCTGTGATTTAGGTGTTTTGATGTGTGACCCAGAATGGAAGATTAAGGTGGGTGCAGAAATTATTGTTTTTATCCATCGCCCTGAAGAGGATTTTTCCGATCTAATCAATCGCTGGCGACAGACGCAGATTTATCTCGACCAGGATTATGAATGGTTAATGCCCCCCTCAGAACAACACATAATTAGCGAAGCAGCAGAGTCAATTAATCCTCTGTTTGTAGTTTTTCAAGGAACTAGCGATCGCATTAAGCAAGGTTTAGCTGGTGCTGGTTTTCCCTATATTGTTCAGGCTCTTGATCTTTTAGTTGAGCCAGCCGTTGAACCAGTAGAAATATTCTCGGATCTCGATTAAAAACTCAGCCTAAAAAACAACCTAAAAAATGAGGCAATGGAAGTTATTTACTAATCTCCTTGTCTCATTTTCTATTTAAAAAGCTTATAGCTTACAGCTTATAGCTAAAAACAGTAAGCTTCTGTACGACATTACCTAATCAGCAACGCCTTAATGAGAATAATCTCCTTGGCGGGCATTGCTATCTGAACGGGGTTGAATCACCCCATAGCCTCCATGATTCCGACTATAGATGACGTTAATCTCATTGGATTCGCTATTGTGAAACATATAGAAATCGTGATCTATTAGCTGGAGTTGTGACAATGCCTCTTCAGTAGTCATGGGGGGCATGGCAAAATATTTACTTCGGACGACTCTAGCTGGTAATTCAGGCAGGCGATCGCTATTTAATTCATTAACTTCCACTAGCTCTTCACTGTCCACCACTTCTTCTGGGCGTACCTGGAGATGAGCATTCTTGGCGAGGTGCTTCTCTTTATATCTGCGTAACTGACGGGCAATCTTATCCGCCACCATGTCGATACTTGCATAAAGATTGTCGCTGCCTTCTTGAGCGCGAATCACTGTTCCATTAGCAAATACCGTCACTTCCGCCTTATGTTTTCTTTCGATCCGAGAATTGCGAGCTACAGATAAATGGACATCCACTTTGCTAGTTATATTCTGAAAATGTTTAACTGCTTTTTCTAATTTCTGTTCGACGTAATCATGAATTGATTCTGTGACTGCAATATTATTTCCTTGGATCAAAAGCTTCATACTCGCTACTCCATAATATACATTTTAAAGCCAGATAAATATAACTTTGCTTGGAAATTGTAATTAGATATACGGATCTCTTGAACTAAAAAGTCAGCTTTTACTATTAAAAATAGGCAGCTAATAAACTCTTAAAGTTCAGAATAAATTATTTTACTAATAGCATCATCTAATTCTTTGCATATATCTGCATACAATCAATATGCTTCAACTTATACGTTGTTTTTTAATTAGTGATACTTAGAAGCATTGTCATGATAGTCTGATTTCAATATATAGTGAGCTATCAATCTAATCTATCTATAGAGATTCGGTTTGTTAAGTCAAAACTGCTACACTTTAAATTCTATAATTTGAGGTGATTTACAGTTTAAGTTTATCTAGGCAATTTTCTTAAGCAGTTGTATCTTTCTCTAGCTTTATAGCTACAACACTAACACTTTTAATCTTAAAAAACAGTAAATTATTGTTTTTTTTCATGTTACGTTACATTGATTGACATTTTTTAAAAAAGTCTGTAATTATGCCACCAGATAATCGATATTGTGTGCTAAATAATCAAGGAATAGTCAATTATAGTCAAGCCTGGGAATATCAGCGATCGCTAGTAGAAGAAAGAGTTAATGACCCTAGTTTAAATGGTATTTTGATTCTATTAGAACATCCTCCTGTTTATACTTTAGGTACAGGTTCAACTTTAGATTTTCTTAACTTTGATCCTCAAGCAGGAGAATTTGAAATTCATCGTATTGAAAGAGGGGGAGAAGTAACCTATCATTGTCCTGGTCAGTTGGTAGGCTATCCAATCCTAAATCTGCGCTATTATCAACGAGATTTACATTGGTATCTGCGGCAATTGGAAGCAGTGATTATTGATACTGTGGCCAATTATGGTTTGTCCGCCTATCGTGTTCCAGACTTGACGGGAGTTTGGCTAGAAGGGAAGAAGATCGCCGCGATCGGTATTAAAGTGCGTCGTTGGATTACCATGCACGGTTTTGCGCTCAATGTTTGCCCTGACATGAGTGGGTTTAAACAGATAGTTCCCTGTGGGATTGCCGACAAGCCAGTAGGCAGCCTACAAGAGTTTGTTCCTGACGTTACAGTAGATCAAGTTCGGATCGATGTGGCACAGGCTTTTGCCTCTGTATTTCAAGTGGAATTAATTAATTTATAAATATTTAAAGTTATTAAAAGTATTTGTGTATGCATCAGATTAATCTTAAACCTATTGATAGTTACCATTGGGAGAACATCCGTTTAATCGCTACAGATATGGATGGTACTCTGACTCAAGGAGAAAAATTTGATGCTAAATTATTGCAAGTCCTAACTAAACTCTCGGCTGCGGGAATTGATGTCTTAATCAC
>JBEANW010000370.1:0-2534 GCA_041165225.1 Cyanobacteriota bacterium
GAAATCTTAGCAGAAGCGATCGATGGGGAAATGGCGATCGAATTAACCAATCAATATTTTCCCGATGTAGTTTTGCTCGATGTCGGTTTACCAGGTATTGGTGGTGTAGAAGCCTGTCGTCAAATCAAACAATTGCATCCTAAAATCCCCGTTTTAGTCTTGACTTCTCATTTTAAAAAACAACTAATCGAACAATTAATTGCTGTGGGTGCTTCAGGATATTGTCTTAAAGGAATTGAAGCCGAAACCTTAATTTTAGCTTTGCGTTCGGTTGCTGCGGGTGCTTCTTGGTGGGATGCTGCCACAACCGCAGAAATTCGCGCTGCGTTTAAATCCACACCTGTTCAAGAAATTAATGAAAACAATCCTCTAACTGGCAGGGAAACAGAGATCTTAGCTTTAATTGCAGCCGGAAAAAGCAATCATGAAATCGCCCAACAACTCCACATTACTATCGGTACGGTTAGAGTTCACGTCCATGCTATTTTACAAAAACTAGAAGTACGCGATCGCACTTCCGCAGCTATTATGGCAATTCAACAGAATTTGATAATTACCACAGAGGGATAATTTAGATTAATAGTTAGATTTGTTACAAATTCCAGAATCCCATTAAACTATATAAACTTAGCAACCTTAACTAAAGTTACAGGTTGCTATGCCTTATTTACAATTTTTGCAATTCTCAATTAACTTATTAAGTCAGACTAGAAATATAAAATATTCTATGTCATTAATACCACTTCCTCTGGCTCATAAACAGATTGGAGTAGCTGTAATCAATAATCAGCAAGGAAAGGTTCTAATCGATCGCCGAAAACCACCAGGTGAGATGGGGGGAGTATGGGAGTTTCCTGGAGGCAAACTGGAGCCAGGAGAAACCATCGAAGAATGCATTCAACGTGAAGTCAAAGAAGAACTAGCGATGGAGATAGTAGTAGGTGATCGCCTCTAAGAGCAAAAACTTGAATAGATTTCTCCGTTGAATATATATTTTTTGATTCGTTTTGATGAACAGTAAATAAAGTTTTGATAAACCCAATCCTAGCTATTTGCTCCAATGATATTATCAGGAGAATTCTCGTAAGAGAAAATACCTAGAATTAATTATTTTTTATTGATCGAGTCAATATGTCTTTTGTAATATCAGGAAAAATCAGCAAAATTTTAACTATTATTTCTCCTTTTATTGCATTAGCAGGGATCGTAATTTTGCAAAGTCAAGAATATAAGAAATCGGTACAAAAACTCAACAATGCTGATTATCTAGCACAAGAACAAGAGCAAGCAAAATCAGTAGATTGGCAAAAGCAAACTGTTCATCTGGATTTTGAGAATCTGAAGGCGGATTGGTCATATTTAGACTTTGTGCAGTATTTTGGTGATGCCAAGGCTAGAGACACTATCGGTTATAAGTTAGTCCCTGAATACTTTGAAGCCATCACTACTATAGATCCCCGCTTCACAACTGCTTACCTTAATTTAGCGATCGCCAACTCGATGTATGCGGGGCATCCCGAAAAGACGATCGCCTTAATGGAACAAGTATTGGAATCCGTAGATCCAGCGTCAGAACAGGCTGCCTTGCTTTGGACTTCCAAAGGGTTGGATGAGTTGTTATTTATGGGAGACAAGCAAGAAGCGATCGAGTCTTATGAAATGGCAGCAAAATGGCAATCTTTAACTAATCAAAAACGATCAGATGGTTTGACCATTAAAGATTTGGAATTGGCTTTGAAAGATACAGATGAAATAGATCTAAAAGAAGCACAAATTAGAGCTTGGTCAAGCGTCTTAGTTTATGTTAGGGCTCAGCCGAGACAGCGAGAAATTATAGACAAAATTGCTAGTCTCAAAGTAGAGTTAGCAGCTTTGGAACAAGCAAACACTCATCAACCTTAATATCTAACAAGTGTAAGCGATCGCATTAATTGCCATTAAATTATCTACGTTCATCTTGAAACGTTTTTTACTCTAGGTTATTTTGCCAAACTTACGAAAGTGCGATCGCTCTAATGAAAATTGTTTCTGTCATTTAAATATTCATCTAAATATCTTTTTGAACAATTTACCGCTAACCAAGTTGATACGTCCGTATATCTGGGATCTTCTTCACTTGGTTTGATAGGATTAGTGACCGCCAAAAAATGAAAATATATCTTTTCTCCTTTAAATAAAATTGGAATATTTATTTTGAAGCCAAAAAATAAATGTTATTGTTTTTAGAACAATTTTCCCAAGAATATAGTAATAAGATTCACATTATTCAATTAGATAATGCACCTGTTCATATATGCGAAGCGGTATGCTAAAGCCCTAAAGGATTCCCTTCGGTCTCATTTGCGAAGCTTATCCTTTAGAACCGCTCATAAATTAATAGTTCCCAAAAATGTAATTCTCTTATTCCAGCCTCCCTATTGTCCTGAACTTAATCCCATTGAACGAGTCTGGCAATATATTAAACAAAAGCTAAAAAACTTGTTTTTTACTGGTCTTGAGGATGTTAAATATGAGGTGACTAAAATTCTTAATTC
>JBEANW010000371.1:0-6908 GCA_041165225.1 Cyanobacteriota bacterium
TGCTTTCAGGGTGACAAACTTAGCTGCTACCATAGATCGCAGTCGTTGCTTAGGAATCAAGATTGTCCAAGATATTCAACTCAAGGAATCACCCCAGGGTAGTTTTGAATTTGCTAAAGTCATGGGCTGGCGAGATTTACAGCATACTTTAATTGAAACTAGTGAACCACTGGATTACTGCTTACCCCTGGATCTGGAGCCTCTTCAAGCTGATTCCGACCATCAGTCTCAGGGGAATTATATAACTCATATTGACCATGTGGTGTTAAATGTAGCTCAGGGCAAATTAGAACCTGCCGTTGAACTGTATCAAGAGTTGTTTAACTTTGAAGTTCAGCAAAGTTTTAAAATTCAAACCGAAAAATCAGGTTTAACTAGTCAAGCCTTAATTGATCCTGCGGGGGAAGTGCAGTTCAATATCAATCAACCCACTACCGCTAATTCCCAAATTCAGGAATTTATTGATTTGAATGGCGGTTCGGGTATTCAACATCTGGCACTGCGATCGCAAAATTTAATTGCCGATGTCGCTCAATTGCATCAAGGAGATTTAAAGTTTTTACCTGTTTCACCTACTTATTATCATAATCTCAAGCCCTGGCAATCTCTAAGTTCCTCTGAAAGAATTGCCGTAGCTCAACAGCAGATTTTAGTGGATAGCGATTCGACTTCAGCTACCCTTGGCGATCGCGTTTTTCCCCAGTCATTATTGATGCAGATCTTTACCCAACCTATTTTTGAACAGCCCACCTTCTTTTTAGAATTTATTGAACGCCGACATTCCGCCACAGGTTTTGGGCAGGGGAATTTTCAGTCGTTATTTGAGGCAGTAGAAAAACAAAGTCAACAAAGCCTTCCTGTATCAGTAGCCAGGGAAGTTTTCAGCACGGAAGTTAAACGATAGACTGAGAGAGGTTGAAGCTTAAATTAGCCTAAATTATAATTTTCATTCCGCACTGATTTCTATGCCTTTTTTTCGTCAAGATGAGGGACTAGCCGAAATTGCCCAACAAATCTTAGAAACTACCAGAGCAAAATTTCCTACCCTGAAGCGAGATAAAATTGCTCTAACTTGGATTGTGTATGAACAACCTGTAATTGTGAATACGGGGGGGGCTTTATCTGCGGTCGAGTTTTGGAAACATCAAGTCAAAGGCTTTAGCTATCGGGGTGTGGAGCGGATTTATCCCGCCAGCATCGTTAAACTCTTTTATTTGGTGGCAATCCATGAATGGTTACAGGGAGGAATGATTCCCGAATCTTTAGAACTCAATCGCGCAATTCAGGATGCGATTATCGCTTCCAGCAATGATGCCACTAGTTTACTGGTAGATGCCTTAACAGGAACTACTAGTGGCCCAGAATTACCGCCTAATCCCTTTGAAACTTGGCAAAAGCAGCGGAATATTATTAATCGCTATTTTGCCTCTTTAGGCTGGTCAGAATTAGAAAGCATCAATGTCAATCAAAAAACCTGGTGTGACGGTGCTTATGGTCGAGAAAGAGCCTTTTTGGGAGAACTCATGGAAAACCGCAATATGCTCACCACCGATGCAGTTGCAAGACTACTCCACAGTATCATTGGTGGTGTTGCCGTATCCTCAGAGCGATCGCAAAAAATGATGCAGTTACTTAAGCGCAGTCTTAATCCAGGGGAATTTATTAATAGCGACGGCGAAAATCAGATCACAGGATTTATTGGCGAAGCACTACCCTCCAATGCTCAGATCTGGTCGAAAGCTGGTTGGACGAGCCAAGTTCGTCACGACGCTGCTTATATCGAAATTCCTGGAGTTTCCCCTTATCTGCTCACCATATTTACCGTTGGTCAAGATAATGGTCAGAATAAGTCGATCCTACCGTTTATTTCTCGGCTAGTTGTGGAAGCAATGGGTAACGGGTAATGGGTAATGGGTAATGAACGCCTAAAATCTTTCGACACTACCCAAAAATACTGGTTCTACCCGAATAGCCAAAATACTTTGAGGGCGAAGTACCATATACTCCCCTTGAATGTTTTTAATTGGCACATTGACAAAATCAGCAGAATCGGATTTTGTCAACAACTCGGTGGTATACCATTTTTGGAACTCTTGAACGGTACTAAAGCGAATTTCTTCTCGATGGCCGCCAGCAATCAAAAGATAAACTGCATATTCGTCTGCTTTTCTAGGCATGGAAACTAGTTAATAACTTCGGTACTTATAATTCCCATAAGTCCCGCAAAAAACTCCATCAAGTCATAATTGCGCCAATTCGTTTGTCAAAAAGTAGTTAATCCTAATTTTGAATTGATGGTCACTGTTTAACTGATCACTGAATTTAATGTCTTGCGGCAGATTCTGACGATTCTGATACTGGCTTTTGGTATTGGGCGACAAAATTCCCTTCCGTCTTGGCAAGATCATCTTTGACTTGTCCGACTAATTTATGACTATCAGGCTGTCCTTGAATCGTTAATTGCATCTGGGAATCACAGCCAGGGATCTTACCTTTACCAGACATAACGAGCAGATTATCCTTAAAATTGCCATTAAAAGGTATTTCTACCAGATTTTGCTCACCAGATTTTGGTTGCAGGGCAAGATTTCCAAACAAATAAATCCCTGATTGATCAACATTTAGTTTTAGCTGTTGACCTTGTAAACAAGAAGGTAAATTCTCGGCTTGGGTAAACTGATAACTACCATCAATATGGGGAGGTGCTTTCAACTTGGTTTCTCCATAGGCACTAACTGTTTTAAACAGTAACAAGACACTGCCGATGGCGATACCGTAAAACGACAAAGTTTTGACATTAAAATGACTCATATTTCCTCATTCAGTAATTGCAGGGAACAGTAACTTAAACTGCACTAAGATCTTCTGCTGGTTCTTCAATCAGAGAATTGATGTGATAGGTTACTTCGCTATATCTACGAGTAATTAAGAGGGAAGATTCACATTCTCTAGCTAATTTATCGGTATAACGCCCTAAAGTTTGACGTTCAATTCCCCAAGTGCGACTGGTGCCAGCAATAGTCAAGTCAGCAGCGGAGGATGCTTGAATGATCGCTTGAATTGGATCGCCAGTTTCTACGGAAGTGATTTCGATCCGCGATCGCACTTGTTGAGGCAAGGTTTCAATCGTCTGCCATAATTCGGAACTGATGCCTTCGGTGGCAGGATTTGTTTGGGCAAACTGGATGATTTTTAATTGGCGTTCTGGGTCACTAAATAGCATCCTAATACCTAAAGATACTGCTAGGTCATCATGGATATTATTCGCATAAGCAACTAATAAGGATTGCCATTGGCAAGGTTCTTGCTCGACAAAAATAGCTACATCAGCAGGAGAACTATTTAAAATTTGCCCGACTCTACCTCCCAATCGATTCTCGGTAAAGGTGGAACGATGCCAGCCGACTAGAATTAAATTAGCCTGTTCGTTAGTGGCTATATGAGCAGTCTCCCGCGCTACATCGTGAGAGATGCCGACAATTGGCACCATATTGTTCCTGATGGATTCGGGTTCGAGGGTGGTGACGATATTTTCGATCCCCTCACGCCTCTGGGCAATTAATCTGTCTGCTGCTTCAGGGGTGCTTTGGTAGAGATAATCTTCTTCTAGTTCAATTAAACTGAGAGGATGCACCACCGCAGCTTTTTCTCCCGCGATCGCTCCCGCTAACTGCAATAATCCTGCTTGACTATTGGGATTTGCTACAGGAACTAAGATTTTATAGGCAGGAACTAGTTTTTCTGTATTCTCAGTCTCTCCTTCGACGGCATTAAGTCTAATTAAGCGTTTGGGATAGATCCACTCCAGCAGTGGCGAAGTCATAAAGGTAGTGACCAATGCCATAATCACCAGCATGGTGAATAGCAAGGGGGAAATCACTCCGAACTTGAGTCCGATATTTAAGACGATCAATTCGGTTAAACCACGGGTATTCATGAGCCAGCCTAAAGCCATCGCATCTCGCTTTTCTACTCCCGATACTCTGGCGGCTACATAGGTTCCGATATATTTGCCCGCGATCGCCACGATCAGAACTGCCCCACACAACAACCATAAAACAGGGCGATTAAGTAAGCCGATTTGGGTTTTTAAGCCACTATAGGCAAAAAAGACAGGCAATAAGAAAATTAGGACAAAATCTTCGGTTTTTTCCGCTATTTCCTGGACTAAACCTTCATTTTTGGGCATCACGGCTCCTAAGAGAAAAGCCCCGAAAATTAGGTGAATGCCGATTAATTCGGTAATTAAGGCAGAAACCACTACCCCCATATAAATCCAAGCTAAAACTAGAGGGGTTAGTGTTCCTTTCCGTTGATAGTGAATTTCTAACTTTTGTAATACCCAACGTACTACTATCATCATAAAGGCAATATAAACTAGTGCTTCCACGATGGTCGGAATGGCACCAACAAAGCTATTGGTTCGGGTAACAGCGATCGCCACAGCCAATAAACACCAAGCAGTAACATCATCCACCGCAGCACAAGTTAAGGCCAAAGTACCTAACTTACTTTTTTGCAGGTTATTCTCAGTAATAATTCTCGCCAGCACGGGAAAAGCCGTAATGGACATCGCTGCCCCTAAAAACAAGCTAAAGGCAGTAAAAGAAACTTGCTGACTAGAAACTAGGGGATACAGCAATAAAGCCAGAATTGAACCTAAAGCAAAAGGAACTAAAATACTGACATGGGAGATTAAAATTGCCATATCCAATTGTCCTTTCAGATATTTGGGATTGAGTTCTAACCCAATCAAAAACATAAAAAAGACCAATCCTATTTGTGCCAGCACATCTAAATAAGGGATTGTTTCGGTCGGAAACAAAGTGGCAGCAAGATCAGGAGCAATTAGACCAAACAAAGACGGCCCTAACATAATTCCCGCGATAATTTCGCCAATTACCAAAGGTTGTTTTAAACCTCGACAAACCTGTCCCATTAAACGGGACAAGGCAATGACAATTAATACTTCTATTAATACTAATACAGGTGTTGACATAGTTGGCATAGCAAAATCACGATATTAATTATTGGTTTTGGTTAATAGTAGCGATATTCTACTCTGAAGTTTTATTTTGATCATGCAATCATATGTAATTCTAATTACGTGTGATTGATTGATTAATTTTACTAGTGTTTAAATTCTAAAAAGACAGTCAGATAAATTTTCTCTGACTGTCTTCAAATAACATAAATTACAATGTGCTAATTGAAAATATTTGCTCACTCAATTGATAAGCTACTTCAAGATTATTGGTCCAGAGTTATCTCCTTGGTTTTAACTGATCTTACTTAAAATACGATTTGAACTTTGAGGTAAAGAACAGGCTAATACTTGCCATCTTTCAAATAGATCTTCTACTATTGGTCGGATAGAATTGTAGGAAAAAAGTTCAACTTTAAGAGTAGTTAGATAATAGCTCTCGGTAACTTTCCGATATCCATAACCGATGACTTTGCCAGTAATGCCAGTTGTTTCGTGCTGAACGCGATCGCCAATTATATGTACAACCATAATTGTTGATTTCCTTGAGAATAAAGTTATTACAATTACCTGCAATAAGTAAATTGCAGTGAAAACGGTATTCGTCGAAAAACGATGGTGTTAGTCTTAGGCAACAAGTTTAAGTCTTTGCAAGCCTGAATTACTTGACTTCGACTGAAGATCATCAAGAGGCACCAAACGCCACTCATCTACCTTGTCTTCGATGTAAGCTTGAAAACTTCGTTTTTTTAAGGGTTTGACTTTAAGAGTCATAAAATAGACATGACCTGATACCTGACATCCACGGTCAAACACCCTACCAACTGTACCTGTAATCTTGTGTTGTACAAGATCGCTAACTTTGAACATAATCATTATTCTCCTTAGTAACTGGTTATGTAGTAGCGATCGCCTAAATAAAAAATCCAGGGATTTCTACCATTGAGAAATAGCAGTTAGTAACAAAGGATCGTGATAAAAACAATACTATATATAGAAAACTACTATAGAAATATTGCTTTTTCAATCTCCTCTCAATGCCGACGAGGTTAGCTGACGGGCTAGGACTGAGAGATGTCCTTTTCTATTTTCCGTAGAAATAAGCCCCAAAATTTGGTTTCCCCGCTTTTGTAGTTGATTACAAAACTAGGCTGACTGAACTGTATTTTTATTAAGTTGTGCAGACATTATAGCACTAATATAAAATATGACAATTTGATGGTTTTTATGTATTTATAAGGGGATAATATTTGCCAAATATTGGCAAATATTAAATATTATTGATATTGTTCAAGAAAATCCAAAGCTTGGTTGCGCAAATCAGCATATTCTTGAGATTTTTGGATCGCGCCGCGATCGCGCGGGTGAGGAAAAGGTACGTTAAGAATCTCTCCAATATTAGCTTCAGGGCCATTAGTCATCAAAATAATGCGATCGGACATATAAATTGCTTCGTCTACATCATGGGTAATCATCATTACTGCTTGACGATGATTTTCCCAGATTTCTAATACCTGTGCCTGTAATTTTCTTTTGGTTAAAGCATCCAACGCGCCAAACGGTTCGTCCATCAGTAGCATTTTGGGGCGAGTAATTAAAGCACGAGCAATTCCTACCCGTTGTTTCATTCCCCCAGAAAGTTCATCAGGGTATTTATCGGCAGCTTCGGTTAAATTGACCATGGCTAAATGCTCGTTAATCGAATCTACTTTTTCAGCATTAGTAGCTTTTTTATACACTTCATCTACCGCTAAACGAATATTTTCTTTGACTGTCAGCCACGGCAGGAGAGCATAATTTTGAAAAACCATCATTCTTTCTGCACCTGGTTTACGAATTTCTTTACCTTCGAGGGTAATCATTCCCGAAGTTGGTTTATCCAAACCAGCGATTATTCTGAGCATGGTTGATTTACCACAACCAG